>JABMQB010000052.1 GCA_013203525.1 Mariniphaga sp. | reverse complement strand
TTTTTTTCATTAATCAAAACCTTTTTGATTGTTTTCTTTTCAGGGTGCCGGAATCGGATAATCAAATTTTCAGGTAATGTACGCTTTGGTGGTTCCAGAGTCATTTTAATATACCCCTTCTCAATTTGCGAGGAAACCGAATAACTTAACTTTCCAAATGAGGTAGGTTGATTTTTAATTTGAATTTGTTTGCCATTTTCTAACCAACGTCGTGGGATTGCTTTCATTAAAACAAGGTTTTTGTCTTGTTCATAAACCAACATACGTAGTAGCATTTTATGGAATTCGCCATCAGCCCAGGGCATATTCCAAACTCCATACCGGTTTTCAATGGGTGTAAGTGTCCGGTGCGAAACTGCCGAAGCAAGCTGGTTATAAAAAACCTCAAGATACCTATCAACATCGTCGTTGGCAATAAATGCAGCTGTACGAGGAGCGTAAAATGGTTCAACTGTAGAAACACCATTTAATAATAAATGAGCTGGTGTATCACCTTCATTTTTTATAGAATGCACCCAATTTTCAGTAAGCGAAATTTCATTTTGAAGGTTAGCAACTGTATATTGATTTTCAAATTGTAAAATCCATTTTATAATATCATTATCGCTTTCGAACACTCCACAATCAGCCATGTGCATAGGTCCAACATCGATATAATTTATATAAGGCCAGAAATCAGTTTTATCGAATTCTGGTGGTTCAGTTTGATTTATTTCAGCGGGAACAAAAGGAATCTTTTCGCCATTAATAAGGGTGACAGAATCGTTTCTTTCAACTGCAGCCCACACGGCTTCACGAATATCCTCTTTGTACCCTTTTGCAGCCATATCCATCTCTACTGCCCTCTCGTGTCCTGTTGCAATCAAGAAATCAGCAGCACTTCTTAATCCCCGATAATTCTGGGCATCGGAACATAAGTATTGCCCCGAACCTTTGTCATCGCTTACAGTACCTCCGGGAAGTAATCCATTTCCATAATCCTGATCCATTGTTCGTGATCGCTGGTTGATGATCCATTCGCAAGCTTCAATTACCGGATTGATTATACGTTCTTTCCATTCTATATCCTTTGTAATCCGGTAATGTTCACAAATTGCCCAAAGTGTGTTTCCATGATTTGAAACCCAGGGTATGGCCGTAAATTCCTCTGGCGGGCAAAAAAATCCGGCTTTATAATTATTATCCATTCCGGGTGGAGAACGAACACTTTGCCAATCAAGAAAGGGTTCAAGGTAACTTCTGGCTTCATCATGAAAACCCCTTAAATCAAGAGAGTTTATAGTAACCATTGCACAATTAGGCCATATGGTTTCATACCACGCCGGGCTCGATTTTGCATATATATTCCCGGTAGCTGCATCTTTATCAGCTGTTATAAAAGCATGGTGTAATCCGGCTTTGTAAAAATTATTGACAAATGGTTCAGGTGTTTCTATTTGTACATCATTTGCATATTGATCTTCCCAGTATTCAACAACCTTTTCTAATTCAATACTAAAATTTCGTTCTAAAAATACTGCATTCTTAATGTCTATTGGAAAATAAGGCAATGCAATATCCAATACTACTTCTTCACCTGGTTTACATGGAATAGTAATTTGTAACAGGTTTTTCAAAAAGCCTTTTTTTTCTGCTAAAAGAAATTCAGGATTTTCAATTTCATCCATTTTATATTTCTTATGAAATACCAACTTGGTACCGGGCAAAGTATTAAATGTTGCCCGAATATTTCCATTGTTGTCAAACAGAGTTAAACCTACCAGATTCAACTCACTACCATATACAGGAAATGTGTCATCAACTTTTTCCTTATCAGTGGGAACTAAAATTTTATATCCCGAAAAATTCAGCCATAAGTTAATTTCATCTTGATTTTCATTCGGTTTAACTAAAATCCTACTCATACATAAAGCCTGTGCAGGTGAATCTGTTTTCCATTCTAAAGGATTTAAAGGACAAGCAAGGCTTTGAATGGAATAATCAGAATTCCGGGATTGCCAACTTGTTTTTGTAATTGGCAAATATCCGTTTAATAATGACTGAGAAACCTGATTGGTATCAACAACCTGAAATTTCGGTAATTTGCCATAGCCAAAAGTCATGTGCAACTGGTCGTTTTCAAATTGCTGTGACAACTCAAGTTGAGGGGGGAATATATTTCCAAAACAATCGCGTCCGGTGAAGCAACTCAAAGCCCCATTCCAGTATACCTGAAATTTTGTGAGGCAATTTTTCATTCCAATAAAAGTAACATTCTGTGGCATTTCCGGCCAGTTTTTTAATGCCTGTTCAAATGAAGGCCCGGTATCAGTGTTTTTCGCTTCATGTGATAAATTGCAGGAAAAGGCAATTGCCATAAGAAACAGAAAAAACACTATTGACTTTTTCATCGTAATATTTTAATCCAATTCACCAAAAAGCATTTTAGCTAATATACAACATAATAAAAGCGAATCCTTAAATATCACTAAATTCAATGTTTCCATTAATCCATAATTAATAAAAATATATGTTAACAGTTTTTTTCTTCAATTATTGTTTAATGAAATATATTGTTGTAAATTGATTATCAATAATTAGTATTTGCTTAAATACCTTAATTAATAAATACCAAAAATTATGAAAAAAGCCAAAATTTATCTGTTAGTATGCTTGTTTATCCTGGTGCTCCAAATAAATGCACAGGGTCAAAATTCAACCCCATTACAAAACGACAAAACCTCCATTGGAATTGGAATTGGACTTGATCATGGTGGTGTTGGAGGTAATGTTTTAATGTATCCTCATAAGAATATCGGGGTATTTGCAGGTGTTGGTTATGCTTTTGCCGGCATAGGTTTTAATGCCGGGGCAAAAGTTAGGCTTGCTTCTGATAATCCTACTTCCAGAGTTATTCCTTACGCAATTGGAATGTATGGATATAATGCAGCAATACAGGTAACAAATAAATCAGATTTGAACAAATTTTTTTACGGGCCTTCGGTAGGGGTTGGTATCGACCTTCGATCAAAAAATCCTAACAAAAATAGTTATTGGTCGTTTGCAATTTTATACCCTGTAAGAAGTTCAGAAGTGGATGAATACAGAGATGACTTAAGTTACTACCATAATGTTGTATTTGAAAATGAACTGATTCCTGTTGCATTTTCAATAAATTATAGGTTAATTATCAAATATTTTGATAACTAACCATTCAATTTGATTTGAAATAACATATTTGATTCCTGAAAAATTCATAGCCTTGAAAATAAAAGGATATTGCTCTTTATTATTGTTAATTATACTTGGATGCATATGTAATAATCTTTATTCAATCCAAAAAAACAGATAATCCTTTTAAAGCATTTATTAGAAATAAAGTAATTAGTAAGGGAATAAAAATTGGCTTGAATGTTCCCTATGTTTTTATTGATTAATTATTGCATCTCATTAACAAAAATTTGGATTTTATTAACTTCGATAAATCAGATACTAAATATCTTTACAAAGCTTTTCGAATAAGAAGAAACTAAAATGTTATAAAATGAAACCAATTTTCACTATCCTTTTTATATCAATACTATTCCTAAATTTTACATCAGCACAGGAAGATGCACCAGAAAATACTTCCTGTAGCCAGGCATCTGAACTTTTACAAGATGTTAAAAACGACACCGGTTTTGTTATACTTGATTTAAGGCAGGAAAATATGTTTATTGAAATGCACATTGAAAATGCAATTTATTATGATGTATTTTCTGAAGGTTTTGATAGCTGGCTTGAAACATAAGATAGAACCAAAACCTATTTCCTAATACTGCAATGTCGGGCATAGAAGCAGTATTGCTCTTAAAAAAATGAAAGAAGTTGATTTTGAAAACCTTTTACACCTGTACGAAGGAATACAGGAATGGAAAAAACAAGGTTTTAAAACTGTGGGCACCGATAACAATTATTAATAGGCTTGTTAATTGTCTGAGATATTGTTAAATTGTAGCCGAAAACAAAAAACCGGTTGCTCATATAGATAGATCGTTCAGAATAAAGATAGCACCCCAGGATTTCAATTAATTAAAATTTTTTGCCATGAAAACGTTAAAACTAACCGTTAAAACCATTTTACTGATTTCAATATTTTCAATTATTTCTTTTTCGATATCTGCCCAATTACCAAATGGATACAGTAATAATTCTCATAAAGGGATGCGGTATGGATTTTTTAAACCAGTCGATTATAATCCCGATCATAAATACCCTCTCGTTTTATATTTACATGGAAGCGGCGATACAACCTCATGGAACCTGAATTGGTATAATCCTCCGGTAAGCACTGAAGATCCCTGTTTTGTTCTTTCCCCAAAAAGCAATATTCGTGGAGGTGCATGGGGAAGCAGTAATAGTTCAACTCATTCACCAGGCATGCAAAAAACACTAGAGGTAATGGATTCTATAATTGAATTATATAATATTGACGAAAGCAGGCTTTATGTTAATGGAACTTCGATGGGTGGATTTGGCACTTTTTCACTACTATCGAAAGAACCGGGAAGGTTTGCCGGAGCCTATTCGATTTGCGGAGGAGGTACCGCTGAACATGCAGCAAATATGAAACAAACACCTTTATGGATTTTCCATGGAAGTGATGATCCTGTTGTTTCGGTTCAATATTCAAGAGATATTTATAAAAAAATAAAAGAGTTGGGAGGAACCGAAGTACGTTATACAGAATATCCTGGCGTTGAGCATAACAGTTGGGACAATGCCGGACAGGAAAAAATCCTTCCCATTTGGCTTCTGAAACAAGTGAAAGGTAAAACTCATACATCACCGGACCCGGTGAAATGATTTAAGGTTTCAACACCACACGATGGAAATACAAAACTTACATGGGATATTACTTCAAATGTTAAAAATACCGACAATGAAATCTGGTATTACAAACTGTATAAAAATGATAAACTGATTGCCGAAATTGATGGCAACGAAAATTCTTATACAGATACAACTACTGCGGGATTAAACTATTCCATTATTGCTGTTAATTACTTCTTTAAGAATTCGGAGCCAGTTGGAATTGACACGGGAAAATAGAATTAATATTATTCAATTTTATAAATATCCCTATGAAAAAAGCCTTTTTGTTGTTAGTAATTAGTTCAAGTTCAATTATTACGATTGGGCAAGAAATATCTTTCTCAATTGCACCAACCTTAAATTCTGGATTCCATTTTAGATTTGTTTATGGCGGCCCAAATTATGCAACAAAAACCGGCTTTAGTACTACTTTAGATTATACTTTCGCTAATCAAAACAGAATAAAGTTCGGAATGGGCTTTACATATCAATTAAGCCGGGTTGAAGTTCAACCTCCTACATATTTGATAGGCAGATTCCCTCATAACGAAACAATCAATTTAATATCAGCAAGTTTCAAATCTACGCTGCCATTAAAAAATAACAAATACCTTTCTTTCGATCCTTTACTGACTTTTCAATTAAAAAGTAAAACACAACAATCGGTTGATGACCAGACAGGACTTGGATTGTCATTCGCATTTGGGAAAAAATTTTTCATGAATAAAAAAGTCTTTCTTGCCATTGAACCCCGAATATGGGTGCATCATATTATCCCCTTTATTGATCAAAATTTACCGCTAAGGTTAACTTCATTGGGCTTGAATATGAAACTCGGATTTCTCTATTAATAATTTCATTAAATCATTATAATGATTTGAATAAAGACTATTTCAATCCTGCTTTAAAATTGAAATTAACCGATGGTTGTACCTGCTCAGAATAATGTAAACGGTTTATGAGCTTTTTAATCAGGTTTTTTGATGGTTTATCATAACTCACATCTATTAAATAATTCCTGAAACCCTCTTTCGTAAGCTGGTTTTTATACTGTAGTAGTGAAACCGGATGTTCAGGAACAGTAATTGTCATACCATCCTTGCTTAACGTCGTGAATTGTTTATCGTTATCGTTTTTAATAAATTCATTGGTAGTTTTTACAGGCATCCTTGAATAAAATAATTCGGGATAAAAATAAACCGGAACAATCCCATTTCGGTAATTGCCTTGTACAAGGTTTTCAAAATCATTTTCATACGGAAAAACAATGGTATTAATTCCTTCCGATAATACCTGGCTGATGGC
>JABMQB010000541.1 GCA_013203525.1 Mariniphaga sp. | reverse complement strand
TTTTTGTATTAATATTTAAAGTTATAATTTCATTAATATTCAAGTTATACTTTTGATAAATTTCAATTCTATCTTTCTTCCAATTTTCAAATTTTTCACTTGTGGTTGTTACTTCTGCAAATAATTTTTCTAAATCTGAAAATTCAATTTTGTATGCAGCTAATTTTTGAGTATTTATTAATTCTTTAGTTTCTAATTCATTTATTTTAATATTTAATTGAGCAACCTTTTTTGCTTTCTCTCTTTGTTCAGCAGAAAATTTAGTGTCTTGTTCAGGATCAGAAACTTCATTGAGATTTTTCTTTCCCTCATTATGATTAATTAACTCCTGTTTTTTAAACTTCAACCTATTTTCGATCTCTTTTTTATACTCTGATGATTCTTTTTTCTCAAGTGAAATAAGAATTTCATTTGTTGTATTGAGTTTAATTTTTAATTCATTAATTTCTTGATTTATTAGTTCTGTTTTAAATTTTCTTAATTCTGAGAAACTGGTTTTCCCTAATTTATCAGAATCTTCCAATCTTGAAAAAACAACTTTATTTATCTCTTCATTAAATCCACTACCTTCATTATTACATAGTTTCTCTAAATAAGATTGTGGAATGTATTTAATCATTTCAACACTTGTAGGCTCAATAATATCATTCAACTTTTTTGTGTTTTCAGTATTATCAAACCATTTTAGTGTAGAAATAAAATTTTCGGCGTATCCTTTTTTACAAAATTTGTCATTTTTTAAAAATGAAAAATCGCTTCGATCCACATGGGAATTCCCTAACAATCCAATAATATCAGCAATTGCGCTTTTTCCCTTTCCTTTATTTCCAATTATTGCTATCAGTTCAAAACCTAAGTTTAATTTAAAATTATTAAACCAAACTCCTTTACTATTATCATACCCATTGATTGCATTGATTGTTAAGGTTTTTATATAGTTGTTTCGAGCATTCTTTATTCTATCATATAGTTTTGGATAATTCCCAATGAAAACTCTGTCTTTGGGTTCATAAAGAATTTGTCTGATTCCCTCAAATGTTGGATCAGCTTTAATCCAACAATATTTTTGCTTTTGGGGCTCAAATAAATCATCATATTTATGAGCATCAGAACCCCAAATACATGGCTTAAAAGTTTTAAATTCTTTAATAAAATCATCTTCATTAGATGCTTTTCCTCCCAACCCAAATTCAATTGTATTATCATTCGTAGCAAAAAAAGCATGAGATCTTTGAATAATTACTTTTCTAGTTAATCCATCTTGACTTTTCCAATTAATTTCTGATAAGTCTTCATCAGAGGGTACTACAACTAAATACTTTCCTTTAAAATTATTATTACCTGTTAGTAATTCAATTATTTCTCCATCATCAACAACCGCATGTGTCATCCCAATTTGCAAATATGTACCACGTAAATCTGGCTGCTCTTCTTTTAGTCTTCTACCTAATTCTATTAAGTTTTCTATCTTAAGTTTCTTTCGCTTATCTGGCTGTTCAGGTTCTGCCTCATAAACAAACTTAATATCGTGTAAAAAGTTTTCTTCTATTTGTTTTATTGATAATTCATCTGAAATAAGGATATGAAAGTTTATCCTGCTATTTTCTCTTTTTGTCTCATTATTACCCTGATCCTTTTTTATAATTTGGACAATTTTATTCAAGCGAAATTCAATATTTGGCAATACTAGAATTTTTTTTATTTCTTTTATTTCTTCTTCTGAAAATAACTCTTTCAATTTACTGTCATTTTCAAGATATTCTGTTTTAATTTTTTTATACCCTTCAATTGTGAAATAATCGGTTATACCAATCACTTGAATTTTCTTTTCCAAAGCTTTTTGGAATAAAGTTTTAACATACAATTCAAAATTACTACCAAACTCTTGATTGAGAGCCGAAAAAGGTGTATGTATATGAAAATCGCATTTCCTCCAAATTGAACCTCTTGGATCATTCATAATGTGTATTTTAAGAATTCTCTACTATTTTTATTTCTTCCTCAGTCAATCCATACAACTCATAAACCATTCGGTCAATTTCACGGTCGGTTTTATCTATTTCAGATTTTAGGTTTTGGGC
>JABMQB010000540.1 GCA_013203525.1 Mariniphaga sp. | reverse complement strand
TAAAAATATTAATTCTTTTTGCGAAAGTGTTATTCATATATCCTTTTTCTGCAAAGGCATATGTTTTTAATTGATCAAACAATGGCATTTTAATGTTTTGAAAGGTTATTTTGAAATTTTTATCATTTTGAAAATTTAGAAAGAATTGAAAAACGGTTTTCCTGCATCTATATGTATTATATGAATTATTTTGTTTGGTGTGATCCAGCCAGTTGGAAAATGTCTGGTTAAAGCTGATTTTATTATTAAAATCAGGAATTTGCCCATTATAGAACTGTCTAATTAATTCAGACGTTATTGGAATATTATTCAATCTGCAATCATTAAAGAAATCTTTTGATTTACGATCGTATTGTTCCAGGAATGAATTAATTTCTTCATGCCTGTTATCTGGTTCGCTTGACCGGTTTTTATCTACCTTTTGTTTTGCATTATTCCAGTACCGATATTTTACCTTTTCAATATTTTGCCAATGACTCCTGTAATCTAAAACAATGTTAGCTCTTATTGGTGAAAATCCCTCTTTGTTAACTTTGCTTTTATCGCAATAAAATCGGATATTAGGCATAGTATGATTTTAAGTTTAGAACATAAAGATATAAAAAGGGGAAAGAATAAGGGAAAGAATTTTGTAAAAAACAGTTAAAACTTAGAAAAAATGCATAAAAACTTTTTATATAATTTATTGATTATCATTAAGTTTAAACAAATTAATAAAATTAAGAAAAAGATATAGTGATTCTTGGTGGGATCACAAAAGGAAGTCAGGAACGGCTTCCTTTTTTTTGAATATTTAGCACAGTTATCGTATCAAAATAATTTTATCAGTTTGAATTTTGTGATTGGATAATAATTTAATAAAGTAAATCCCTGAACTTAGATCAATCCCATCATTATTAGTTCCATTCCATGAAATTTTGTGATTGCCAATTGGTATCGAATTTGAAACGAAAGTTTTTATTTTTTCTCCTCTGATATTAAAAATGTCAAGTTGTGTATAACCTGTATTTTCGATATTAATCTCTATGGTTGTTTGTTGGTTAAATGGATTTGGATAACATCTAATGTTGTTATTATTAAATTCATTTATTTCAGAATGAACTATTTCATCAATATTTCCTGTATGCCTTGCATTTTGACGAAAACAGGGCCATGATGATTTAGCTAAACCACTATTTTTTGATGCAAAAGCATATAAATAGTTTATTCTATCTCCTACATACACTGTTCCATCACTTCCTATCGTAGGAGAGGAATGAATGCCTGCCTCTGTTTCATATTTCCATTTTACAGAACCATCTTGATTGAAAGCGTAAAAATATCTATCGTAACTGCCAATAAATATAGTTCCATCACTCCCAATCGCAGGAGAGGATGAAACAGGACCACCTGTTTTGTATTTCCATTTTTCAGTTCCATCATCATTTATCGCATAAAGACACGAATCGCTGCTACCAACATAAATGGTTCCATCAAAGCCAATTGATGGAGACGAATAAATATAATTTTGGACTGTAAAATTCCATTGAAGGGTACCATCTGGATTAAAAGCATATAAATTATTATCGAAACTACCCACGTAAATAGTCCCATTATCGTCAATTGCCGGGGAGGATCTTATCACATCTCCTGTTGTATATTTCCATTTTAATGTTCCGTTAGAATTGAGGGCATAAAAAGAATAGTCTTCACTTCCAGCGTATATAGTCCCATCCTTGCCAATAGCAGGAGAAGAATAAACATCATCGCCAGTTTCGTATTTCCACTTTACTGTTCCGTTAGAATTAAATGCATAGACATTATTATCGTCGCTTCCAACGTAAATAGTGCCATCGTTCCCGATTGCAGGGGAGGAAGAAATATAACCTCCTGTTCTGTATCTCCATTGTAATGTCCCATCAGGATTTAATGCAGATAAATAACGATATCGACTGCCGAAATATATAATATTATTTTTCCCAATAGCAGGAGAGGATGTCACATTATCAGATGCATTATATTTCCATATTCTTGTGCCTGTTGTGTTAAATGAATGAAGATTATTATCTTCATTTCCGATGTAAATTGTTCCATCAAATGCAACTGCTGGAGAAGAAATAAAATCATCACCTGCACCAGACCTCCATTTAACATTAACATATGTATTTCTTTGAATACTGTCTATTATATTTCCAGAAGATATTATTAGTTGAACTGTGTTATATCCTATGTTATAAAAAGTGTGGGTTGGATTTTGAAGGGTGCTAACTTCTCCATCTCCAAAATCCCAGTACCAGTTATCAATATTACCAGTAGAAGCATCAGTAAACTTTACTTCTAATGGACCCGGCCCTGAATCATTATCCATTATAAATTCGGCATATAATTTAATCGGATCAAAAACTTCAATGTAATCAACTTTTGTTTCAGAATCAGATTGATTTTCATTTTCCACTTTAAGTTTTACAGTAAATTTTCCTTCTGAATTATATATATATAAAGGATTTTTTTCCGTGCTGGTTTCACCGTCTCCAAAATTCCATAACCGGGTTGTAATATTCCCTTTTGAACTATCAGAAAACTGAACGGTTAAAGGGTACATACCTTCAGTTGGAGAAGCTGAGAAATAGGCAACAGGAGCATTGGGGTCATTGTAATTTACATTTCCAGCATGATTTTGTGCACCTTTAAAACATGGCCATGTTGATTCATAAAGACCACCATTGTTAGTTTTTAAAGCATATAGATTTCTATTAGAGCACCCAAAATATATATTGCCGTTATCTCCAATATTAGGATTGGAATATATATAATTATTTGACTTGAATTTCCATTTTAATGTTCCATCATCATTTAAAACATATAAACTTTGATCTTGACATCCAAAATAGATAGTTCCATCTTTACCAATAGCAGGATATGTTGTCACTCTACCCTCTGTATTGTAGGCCCATAAAAGTGTTCCATCCTGATTTAAGGCGTAAAATACATTTTGGTCTCTATTACCAAAAAATAGAGTACCATCTTTTCCAATTGCAGGTGTTGAAGCTAAACTTCCTTGTACCCAGTATTCCCATTTTTTTGTGCCATCAGGATTTAATGCTCTTAAGTCATAAGAGGAATATATAATATATATTGTTCCATCATCTCCAATTGAAGGAGAACAATTTGATTGGTATATAAATATTTTCCATTTTAAAGTGCCATCAGAATTTAGCGCATATAGATTACGATCACTACTTCCAAAATATATAGTTCCGTCTTTTGCGATAGCCGGAGAGCCACTTACCGAACCTTCAGTTTTATATTTCCAAAGTAATGAACCATTGACGTCCAGAGCATAAAAATAACTATCATTACTTCCAAAATAAATTGCGTCATCTATTCCAAGGGAGGGTGAAGAAAGTATATCACTCCCGGTTTTATATTTCCATTTTAGTTCTCCTTCCTGATTAATTGCATATAGGTAATCATCTTCACTTCCAACATATATAGTTCCATCTTTTCCTACAACTGGTGAAGAAATAACATCATTGCCTGTTTTAAATTTCCAGTTAAAAATTCCATCAGATTTTATTGAATATAGATAAGTATCATCACTTCCAAAATATACTGTTCCGTTATCATCGATTGCAGGTGAAGAATACACATTTCCTCCTGTTCGATACGTCCAGGTTGCCTCAACAATTACTTCTTTTTGAATGCTATCTCTAAAATTGTTATTTGAGACAATTAATTGAATATTATAATTACCGGGATTATAGAAGGTATGTGTTGGATTTTGAAGTGTGCTTGTTTCACCATCTCCAAATTCCCAGAACCAATTAACAACATTCCCTATTGAGACATCAGTAAAATTGACTACCAATGGTGCTCCTCCTCTAATAGTATCCATTAAAAAATCAGCAGTTAACCTGTCAGGATCAATAATATTTATCAGGTCAGCTTTTGTTAATGAATCGGATTCTTGTTCATTTGAGATTTTAAGTTTAATAGTAAATTTTCCTTCAGTAATATAGGTATGTGAAGGATTTTGGTTTGTACTAACATTTCCATCCCCAAAGTCCCATAGCCAACTTGTTATTGGACCAATAGAATTATCATTGAATAGAACAATTAAAGGAAAAGTTCCTTCAGTAGGTGTTGCTGAAAATTGTGCCTCTACAGCAAAGGGATTCAAAACTTCAATATAGTTTTCTTTTCTCTCATTAACAGAAATATATTCATTTGATAATTCCAGGGTCACGGTATAATTACCTGGATTTTGATATATATGAGTTGGATTTACTTCTGAGCTGGTATTCCCATCACCAAAATTTCACAATCGATCTGTTATATAACCAGTCGACAAATCTGTAAATTGAACTGTAAATGGAGCATTACCTTTGGTTGTATCAGCCTTAAAGGCTGCTATAATTGCATACTCTTCTTTTACGTATTCTAGTTTAACACTCCCATCATTACTTTGAATTTTTAATATTTTACCGCTTACTGTAACATACGGGTTTACCATATCCTATTGCTGTGCCTAAATACTTATTAAAAGTATTTAAACTACTGCTGATACTTGTATAATATCCGTCATCACCAGAAACAAGGGAAATTCCATTTAATAATAAATTTTGTCCATCAATAGTGGTAATAAAAATGGAACCAGACATAGTATAATGAGAATTTGAATATCCTGAATTTGCACCATCAGAAAAAGATGCTTTATAATCTTTACTATTTACAAAATTGATATATCCAGTAGCCCCGTTGATTTTAGAATTATTATAGGTTGCTGAACTTAAAACCCAATTTCCTAAATAGTCTTGAGCATTTAGGTTAAATATGGATACAATAAATATTAAAGTTAAGTAAATAAATTTTTTCATAATTGTGGATTTTTAAAGGTTCGATAATTTACAAAAAAATAAAGAACTATTTCTCAATTTATAATCTTTTATTAATTAAAGAAGGCCTGTAAATATTATTTTTACAGGCCTTCTTTGTGAATAAAATTATTTTTACGCTCCCCCAATCATCATCTCCTTTACCCTAAACGTAGGAGCAGTAAATGACCGGTTCAAATCCACGTCATTCCCCATCATGTCAATGGCATTGAGGATTTCGTCGGCTGTGCCGGCAATAGTTATACCTTTTACCGGGTGTTTCTTTTTACCGTTTTCAATCCAGAAACCACTGGCTCCACCACTAAAGTTTCCGCTTACCGAGTTTATTCCGTAACCGGTAATCCTTTATCGGTCGCAGCAATTATTTCTTCCAGAGTTTTGTCGCCTGGTTCAATCAGGATATTGTGTGTGCCAATTCCGGGTAATGTATTTTAATGCAACAAAGCTGTTTTCCAAACTGAAAATGGCTAAGGCTGACGGATCATATTTGAAAGAATTGGCCAAAATAGAACGGCAGCATCTGATCATTATTGACG
>JABMQB010000051.1 GCA_013203525.1 Mariniphaga sp. | reverse complement strand
TTTCGTTTGTTGGCAATTCTATCTCTTGAACGAATAAACTTTTTCGCACCTCGTACGGCCCTTGCATGTCCTCGATGACCATTTGTAAAATCATTGCCAATGGAAGCTGACTTTCCACAAATTCTTGAAGAAACGATGATCTCACATGATCGGTCTCGGAATGATCCAGAATCCCTAAAACCTCTTTGATGATTCGTTTTCATTAGATTGCTCCTTTTTCGTTTGTTATGTGAACAGTGTTATATTAGTCTACGATGTATGATAATATCATATAAATTTTATTTTGTCAAGTATATGCGCTTTGAATGCAAAAGTTTGAATCCCGTTACTAGAAAATTTAAAGAAAAAAACAGCTAAAATGAGCTGTTCTTTTCATGGAGCTCCTTAGTAGAGCCTGCCTGCATACCTTCACCGGTAGGCAGGGAAGTTCGAACTTGTTTTACAAATTAAGTCCAGGCGAGTCAAAGACAATATTTACATCAGCATCTACACCGTAATTGTTTTTTGTAAAAGAAATAGTAACACCCAATTCTTCATTGGAAAAAATTGAATTTTCAGGTAGACATGCATCATAAAAATCGTGCATTTGTGAGGCTGGTTGTGAATTTGGTGTTGTATCAAGTAAATAGTTTTTGTTTTTGCTAGTTTCAGAACTTCCGTATTTTGTATTTACAGTGAAGTTACTTGAACTATCAGTACAAAGGCTTATCAGTAAACATCCATTTACTGGAATGCCTCCAGAATATCCGGCTGCTGTTATGTTTGATGTTGAAAATTCCTCATCCAGTCCGGTAGGTAATCTATATTCAATACAAAGTGGCTGTTCTGTGTTTGGTAAACGTAATAATTGGTTTTTACTGCTAACCGATTCAATACTTGCAAGTGTGTATACACCGGAATTTGTTACATTTTGTTTTGTGATCCATGGTCCAGCTAAATATTTATACCAAGCTGAGTAATGACCAACGTTATTACTCATTGAAGAAAATTGATTACCGTATTCAATTGATGTACAATTATTTTTTGAAAAAGATTGATCCGCGCATTCCAGGGCAGCATCATGCGTAAGACTATTATTTAGTTCGGTATGTGACATTTCATGGATCAATAAGTGTATGCCATATTTGTCCAAAGTTAAATGATTTATGTAGCCATTTGTATGATCATAATGTCCAAGCAAAATTCGTGCGTTAATTTGTTTTTCATTGGTGAATAAAGGTATCATAGAGCTAGAGCTAGCTCCACCGCGACCGACAACGGCACTAGGAAAAACTACAAATAGATCTGTGTTGGAAAAGTCAACGATGGGATCGCAAAGTTCTTTGACTAAATTCTCTTCATCGGGAAAATTTGCTGGCAGTTCTAGGTTATAATTAATTTCAGGATAAATAATATTAACTTTCTTAATATAAGACTTGCCAAGTGAAATCTCATTATAATCATTATTAACATTTGAAAAATAATCGTCTAAATAAGCTATTGAAGGTAGAACAATTGTTTCATTCCATTTGACTAGGCAGGCGGTGATGGTTATACCTTCAGCTGAATAATTCTGGATTTGTGGAGAATAGTTTAGCTGGTAGTTATTTGTTGAAACAGTTTCATTTATTATAGGGTCAGCACTAGGTTTATCATTGTTTATTTGTGGAATTATGGTTTGGATTGTTGATGATGCCGAGGCAGGAGATTTTTGAATTTGGGCTAAGTCAGCGTTAGTTATACCTAAACCTAAACTACGCATAACTCCAAAAGCATCAGATGGACGACCCAAGTAATAAAGACGTAGGTCATAAGTATTTACATAATAAGCTTCACCATGTGCTTCTACTCTTAATAAAATTTTTCCTCTCAATGAATCATTTGCAACTCCATTAAAATTATTAAAGTTTTTTTCACTAATACCAAGGCCAAGGTTTCTCATCACATTAAAAGCATCAGCAGGTCTACCTAGAAAATAACGTTGTAAATCGTTTGGATAAACATACCAAGCCTCACCGTTTTCTTCAACTTGAAGTAGAATTTTACCGTTTAAACTTGTAGCAAGACCAG
>JABMQB010000050.1 GCA_013203525.1 Mariniphaga sp. | reverse complement strand
GTTTAATAGACAAAGTGAATCAATTCATAATTTACTCCGAGACCTATCAAATTTTATTGCATAAAAAAAGCCTCGCTATTTCAAGCGAGGCTTTCCTGATCTTAAATTGTACTATAATTTCTTTCTTATACTTATTTTAAATTCAGCACGCCTGTTTTTCTTCCTGTTATCAATTGAAGTATTAGGCTGTGCAGGTTGAGATTCGCCATAACCACTTGCACCAACAAATGCATTATTTACACCCTTGCTCATTAAGTATTTTACAACCGACTGAGCGCGTTCTTCTGAAAGTTCCTGATTGTATCCTTCAGTACCAATATTACAAGTATGGCCTGCAACAATAAAATCGTATTCAGCGCTAGCCATTAATGCATTAGCTACTTCGTCGAGAATTGTAGCAGCATCGGGTTTAATATCTGATTTATCAAAATCGAAATAAACCGGTCCTAATGTTAATTCTTCCCATTCGGCAGGACAACCTTTATTATCTGCTAAACCAGCTACAGATGGACAATCATCTTCACAATCAATTACGCCGTCACCATCACTATCAAGTGGGCATCCGTCAGCATCAACCGGGCATCCTTTAGGAGTATCCGGACATTTATCTTCAGGATCCGGCACACCGTCTTCGTCAGTGTCAGGACATCCTTTAAATTTTTTCAATCCCGGAGTATCAGGGCAAGCATCATCTTTATCTGCAACACCATCACCGTCTCTATCAGGACAACCGTTTAAAGCAGCAATTCCCGGAGTATCAGGGCAATCATCCTGATAATCTGGTATTCCATCACCATCTCTGTCGAGTGGGCAACCATCTTCATCAACAACTACACCAGCCGGAGTATTCGGGCATTTGTCTTTTCTATCCGGTACTCCATCCATATCGGCATCTTTTGCCTGGCCAAAAGCAAATTCCAAACCACCCGTAACTTTCCAGAAATCATCCGACCTGTCGACTCCTGCTACGGTAGTTTCAATACCATTAATCCAACCACCTTCAACATATAATGCAGTACTTGGGCTTAATGCAAATTTAGTTCCTATACCAGCATCAAAATTTACTCCATCGCCCATATTATCAAATAAATAACCAACTCCTCCATAAAGATATGGCTTAATTCCGCTGTCTTCACCAAGTAAGTATCCATTATTAAGCTTATACCTCAAGTTCAATAGAATATTATTTATATCCATTGTACCTTCAGCACTTTGATCCTTATAGCCAGCTTCATTCTTAAGCATTAAGTCAAATGAAGAATTTAAATACCTGCTTAAGTATATCTCAGGAGTTAATCCAGTATATTCTTTAAAGGTATTATTATAGATCCCAGCCCCAAGGCCAAGTGCCCATTTTTTATCAGGAGTTTGAGCATAACCTGAAAACACAAAAAGGAAAGCAATCAGAATAAGTAGTAATCTTTTCATAGCCAAATGATTTTATGCAATTTTAATTTAGAAGCAATTTAAAAATTAATTTTCACCTATCAAAACCGATAGTTTTTAATTATGTTCAAATTTATAATATTTTTTTTAGAATTATTTCAGATATGCCAACAATATTGGGCTTTGTTATCAACTTTTTTGTTGTCACAATTGAAAGCATTGCTACCTTTTCCAACAAGCATTAATTACCAGACATTAGCAATGACAAGCTTTACAGCATTTTTATATCAGTAATAATTTTACTTTTTTGTAAAAATCCCTTTTTATAGGATACAAACACAAAGCTTCTAATTCTTCACTTTCAATAAGAAAATCTAACTCACCATTTTTTGAGATAATAATTTTATTTTTGTCCAATTATTTTGTTGAATCGTTTTCATGTTTGCAATTATTGACGTAGAAACAACAGGTGCAGTATATAAATATGGCAAATTAACTGAAATTGCTGTTTACTTGCATAATGGCGAAAAGATTACAAATTCATACCAAACTTTAATAAATCCCGAAATAGATATTCCTTACTTTATTACAAAACTTACAGGTATTAACAATGAAATGGTTGCCTGTGCTCCAAAATTTTATGAGGTGGCTAAAAAGATAATTGAAATTACAGCCGGAAGAATATTTGTTGCCCACAACATTAATTTCGACTATAAATTTATTAAGGAGGAATATAAAAGGCTTGGTTACGATTATCTGCGGAAAACGCTGTGTACCGTTAAGCTTTCACGAAAACTGCTTCCGGGATATCGATCCTATTCGCTTGGAAAATTATGCAACGACCTTGATATTATTATTGAGGGCAGGCACCGGGCGGGTGGTGATGCATTAGCTACGGTAAAACTTTTTGAAATACTACTTGAAAAAAGCCACAACGAACCAAACTTTAATTTGCAAGGTCAATATCGATTATTTTGAGGAGATTATTCTTTCCCTTCTTCGGGATTTTCGTCTTTTTAATTTTCAGTTTCTGACTTTTCCGAATCTTCAGATTCTGCTTTCTCTTCCTCAAAATTTAACATTTCATATTCGAGAAGAAGATTATACCAGGTTATTACTTTTTTAATATCCGATACATACACAC
>JABMQB010000539.1 GCA_013203525.1 Mariniphaga sp. | reverse complement strand
TTCCAGTTATCTTCATAGATAATGCAGAGAGTTTAGATAAAGATAAGTTGAAGTTTATCCACGATATTTCAGATAAACATAAAATACAATTCATCCTTGGATACCAAGACGACAAACCGCAGACAGGAAAAAGCTGTATACTTCTAAGTGAAAAAGCTATTGATAAATATAAGGAGGAATAGTGGATAAAATAGAAATATTGAAGGAAGAGTTAGAATTTGTAATTAAAACAGCAAAATTATATCATATAAATACAGATGATTTTCTTCCAATAATGAACAAAACCGTATTGTATGGCAAAATGACATTTGAAGGATTAGCAAATGCATTAAATGAAATTTATCCAACTGTAAATTCAATTACTGATCTATGGTTGGCTTGTGATATTTTCAAAGAACTAACAATAAGAGGATTCAAATTGCCATTATGCGTAGAATGGTGGAGACAAAACGTTGAACCAATTAGAGTCCCAAACATAAAAGATGCAACAAAGTCACTTCATGCATTACTTGTAAAAATTAAACAGGAGGAAAATATGATTAATTTAGTTAGACAATACAACTTAGGTAAAATTACAAGACACCTGAACAAAGTTGTAAGAAAAGAAAGCAAACGTGCCAAGATTCTTGAACAACTTACAGCAATCTTCAAGAAAGAAACTATCTACATTGGCTTTGATAACGCAAAAGAAGTTCGTGTAGTTATTGGAAGAGAGATTGCCTATTCAAGGTGTTGCCCAACAGATACGTTTGATTTATCTCGTGGTGTGGCAATGTGTATTTGTGATATTCTAAATAAGAAATCTGAAATGAAAAAACTTAATAATCATCTACATGGAATTGCAAAAAGTATTTCAAAAGTATGGAACAAAAAACTATCAAGTGATGATTTACTTCGTTTACATGCTAATGGAGTAGCCAAAGACTATTTACATGGAGGAAGGTTTTATGGACAAAGTAATTGAAAGGGCAGGACAGTATGTAATATTCAACGCAGAAACGGGACCAGATGTAGCCACAGCCAAGATTGCAGACGCAGCAGATCCAAAGAAAGGTAAATTTGTTCCTGAACTTATTTCTTTTGAGAATTTCAAAAAAGATAAGATAAAGATTGGAACTGAAAATGTAATGAAAAAGAACTATTCAAAACAGGAAACAATTGATAAGCACATGGAGGGTGTTTTAACTCGTGATTATAAAGCTGATTATGACTTGTTGCTTGATGATTACAACAAAAAGATACAGATGCTTGCAGTTAATCCACCGTTTGCTTTTGTTAAAGTTATAACAATGATAGTTAATACAGGTAAGGAACGTGAAGTTTTCCAATTTGAGAATGAAAATAATACTCCTGATATTGAATGGGGGATTATAAAAAAAGCAGTTGAAATATTACACTCAAAAAATCAAGGTATTGGTGACTTTAATTCTCATGCTATTGTAACCTTTAATGGAAAACGATTTGATATTCCATTGCTAATTGAAAGAGGACAGATCAGGGGAGTTACAAATACTCCTTACTCTTGGTTAGAAAGACTAACTAATAGAGGTGATAGAGAAGGTCATCACGATATGATAGAACACCGATCTTATCAAAATACTCCTGTAAATAAGCTTTCACTTACAAGAAACTTAGCTATAAGATTTGGAATTGATTTTGCCAAGGTGCAAATAGATTACGTTACTTGTACTATGAAAGAGTTAATGTTCTATTCACTTGACCAAGTTCTAAAGTTAGAATACTGGTACAGATTCCATCACGGACTTTCAATACCAAGCGTAAAGGAATTCTTAGATTCATTACCAAAGAATACTGAAGAAAAGAAAGTTGAACTTCCTGATGATGGGATTGAATTACCAAGTGTACAACGAGATGTGTAGGCGGTGCGATCTGCACTGATACAGTGTTATGCGTACTAATAAATAAAAAGGAATTTATTATGAATTTAAAAGAAATTAAAGCAATGGTTGCTAATATTGACTCAGCAAAAGATGATGATGAAATGGCTCATTGTGCAGAAGATGATTTACGAGAAGATTTCATAAAACATATTTCAAAAACTGGGACAAAAGAACAGCGAAAAATGGCTCGTGAAATATTAAAAACTAATGACATTGATTTCAGCCGTTGGTTCGCATAATGAGATGTGTGTGCTGTGCAAGTTTACGCAGCATTGACACGCTTGTTATGTTCCGGAATTTTAAAAGGAGATAAAAATGGATACAAAAAAAGCAGTTAGTGTTGTAAGAGGTATTGATAAACTGGGAGATGACCTTGGAATTGGTTATGACCGATTACGAAATAAAATCAT
>JABMQB010000538.1 GCA_013203525.1 Mariniphaga sp. | reverse complement strand
TGTTTTGAAACCTGTTGGAAAGATGCGGGATAAAAAGGAGCGTATAAAGTGTTAATATTCCGAAAAACACCATAAAAAAAGCCATCCCCTTTTTTAGTAAGCGGGTTAATTTCTCGTATAATTTACCTTCTGTTTTCAGCAACAGGTAAATAGCTCCATGCACCATTAGTAAAAACAAAGTTGTGATACCGGTTAAAACTGAATATGGATTCAGGAATTCAAAAAATCCGGAACCTTCATAGCTGTAATTTTCTCCAATAGCAATTCCTACTAAAACATTTCCTAAAAAAACACCAAGAAGGAATGCAAGCATAATGCTTGAAATACTGTAACAAATATCCCACAATTTTTTCCACCAGCGCATTTCTTCTTTTCCCCTGAATTCAATAGATATAGCCCTGAAAATAATAAACATCAGAAAGAGGATAAACGGAGTGTATAAGGTTGAAAACAGGGTTGCATACATTACCGGGAAGCCGGCAAACAGGGCACCTCCACCAATAACCAGCCACACTTCGTTTCCATCCCAAACCGGACCGACAGCATTTAAGGCAATCCTTCGGCTGTTTTCTTTTTTAAAGAATAAATGCCATGCCCCGGCTCCAAAATCAAAACCATCGAGGATGGCGTAACCGGAAAATAATCCGCCTACTACCAAAAACCACCATGTCGGATAATCCAATCCCAGAAAAGTTTCCATACTCTTTAAAGTTTTGTTACTACATCCGTAATTTCTTTTGTCAGCGGCCTGTTCTTTTCATCCGATTCTTTATAAATACCGGTCACTATTTTTTTATTTAGCAGATATATAAATAGTATAAACAACAGGGTGTAAATAATTATAAAAAGGGTTAAGGAAAAGATAATCTGGTTGGCAGAAACCACCTGTGAGAATGCTTCAGATGTTTTTAGCAAACCATATACAACCCAGGGCTGGCGCCCCATTTCAGCAGCATACCAGCCAAACTGGTTGGCAATTTGCGGTAGCAAAGCAGAAAATATAAAAACCCAGAGTAGCCACCGCTTGTCAAAAAGTTTTTTCCGGTACCATAAAAAACCGGCAAATAATGTTAATCCAATTAAAGTCATTCCGATAATAATCATGATATGGTAAAATTGAAAAATAGCATTTACCTGCGACGGGCGTTCATCAGGAGGAAAAGCATTTAATCCTTTTACCGGGGCTTTAAAATCATAATCGATTAAAAAGGACAGGCCACCAGGTATTTTTACACCTGTAACTTCCTGATTTTTATTGTCGACCCAACCAAACAAATACATATCGGCAGGGGCGTTAGCTTCGTAATGCCCTTCGAGGGCTGCAAGTTTTGCTGGTTGGTTTACTGCCACGCCTTCAGCCGATTTATGCCCGGTAAACAACTGCCCCAGCGAAAATACCAATGCAACGATGAGTGCTATTTTAAAAGCTTTTTTCGAAATTTCTATATATTTACCCTTAAGCAGGTAATAGGCATGGACACTCAACACCAGGAATGCCCCCGACAGAAATGCTCCCAGCCATACATGCATAATCCTTTCCATACTTGAAGGATTAAAAACCATTGCCCAAAAATCGGTGATTTCAGCCCTTGTATTTATACCTTCACCAACAATATGGAACCCTGCCGGGGTTTGTTGCCAGCTATTAGCAACAACTATCCAGATGGCTGAAAACATAGAGCCTAAAAAAACGCCGGTTGTAGCAACCAGGTGAACCCAGGGTTTTACCCGGTTCCAGCCAAAAAGTAAAATCCCCAGAAAACCGCTTTCAAGGGCAAAAGCAAAAATACCTTCAGCCGCCAGGGCACTGCCAAATACATCGCCTACAAATCGCGAATAAACGGCCCAGTTGGTGCCAAATTCAAACTCCATTACAATGCCTGTTACCACCCCAATACCAAAAGTGAGGGCAAATATTTTAGTCCAGAATTTTGCAAGAATGTGGAAATCCTTGTTTTTTGTTTTTATATAAATGCTTTCAAAAATCACCATCAGCAAACCCAACCCAATACTTAAAGGAGGGTATATATAATGAAAGGCTATTGTAAAGGCAAACTGGAGCCTGGCTAATATTTCTACATCCATTTTAATTTAATTTTAAATGGTTCCGGCATAAATATTACATAAAAAACGATTTTTGGAATCGTGTAAATTTAATAATGTTTTTAGTAAAATTGAATTAATAATTTGTTTTTATACTTTGCTGATGCAGTTATTTCTTCAGAGCAATAAAAGCCATGTAATAAACATAAAGTATTTCCCTGTGCCTTCTTTTTGAAAAACCAAAATATAATAAGAGTGAGATTAAAAATGATATTATTAATATAATTAGACCCCAATATCTCTCTCCAATGAAAATCAGAAAAAGACCATCCAAAAAAAAGATTAACGAAGGAATGAATAGGCCAGAAGTTAGGCGAATAGTTGCTTCTTCTCGGTCAACATCCATTGAAAATTGTTCTGAATGATCCTTAGCAATTCTTTTTACAAGGTGAAAATATTTAGCAACTGAGCTTATTTCACTATTTTTAGTATAGAATTCTTTGACTGTATATGTTAATTTACCTTCATTAAAAGATCTTCAAAAAGGTTATCCATATTTTATAACAGCTTACATTCGAAGAATTTTTCCACTTCCACCTTGTAATTCTTTCCACAAATGGTATTGACCAAAGACGTAAAACGAATCCCACAACATATGAAAGTGTAATGATTATAATGATTAGAAAATTATCAGCAGTTAATTTCAAATAATGAATTGTTTTCTACAGTATATGCAATATTCATAAATAATCCAATGGAAGCAATCAAAAGAAATCCGGGAATTAATATCCCTATAATGTCGATAATGTTTAAGGTGAAGTTCTTTATGTCTGGTTTTTGTTAAGTTTTATTCCGGTTTATTTAATTCCTTCAAAAAATTGTTTAGCGTATGAAGTATATTTCCTCACCATGATTTTATCAAGGACGAATAGATTAAAGGTTACAAGGTTTTTGGTTTTGTCGGGTAATTTTGCCCCCGCATTAAGTTCGTTAAAGTGGATAAGCTTGATCATATTTTTTTAAACAATTATAAAATATGAGTCTTTATACG
>JABMQB010000537.1 GCA_013203525.1 Mariniphaga sp. | reverse complement strand
TTCCTTTTTCATTATATAAAACCCGATATTCAACCTCCTTTGCTATATCCCAGTTTTCAATTTTAAAAACCGCTGTCCTGGAATCCTTTTCTATTTTTTCCGTTGCGATTGTCACCCATTCATTTTCTTTTCTTAGCTGAAGGCTAATATCCTGGTTATCCTTTTCACCAATAGGTGGTAATAGTGCCATCAATTTAACAGTTCCCTTGCTTAAAGTATACATCGTCCATAATATGGGACCAAATGAGTTCTCTTCGTGAACTTCAATTTTAGATCCTGTTAACTTAATATTATCAAACCAAAAATTTGAGTTACCTGCTTTTTTATTTTCATCAGGAACAAGGTTATTTGCTACTGCCACAAGCCCATGAATACCCTTAATACTAATAGAAAGTTCAGTTTTTAATCCATTTTTATCAACAAGATTTAAAGTCAACTGATTATTGGTCCCTTCAACTGATAAATCAAATTGATCCCATGCAAAATCGGATAAAAGTTCCATTTTTTGATCACCCAGAAAAGCATACCCTTCAAGGCTAACACCAGCTTTAATCCCTTTTCCAAAATAACAAGCTGCCTTAATATCCGGATCTTCTTTGTCGTAAATCCCTAACAGAAATCCTGCAGAGCCCAACTCTTCACCTTTTTCATGTAAACCCATTTGAGCTGAAAGATTAAAATCTCCCGGATCGGGTGATAAAATCCGGGTAAGTATATTTACCCTCGATTCAGGGACTGTACCTGTACAAATAAGTTTTGTATTTTCTACTTTCCAATCTTCAAGAGGAATTGCCCAAAAATCCTTCCCTACCCAAATACGGTTGTAGGTATTATTAAAATCAACAACAAAATTTTGAGAGTTATCTTCGCATGATATGAATATCAAACTAATAAAAATTAATAAGATACCCGTTTTACGTATTGTCATTCTGAAAATATTTAAGTTATCAAAACTAAAAAAGGAAACCTCAATTTTTCGAAAACAATTAATACTTCATCAACAAATCTAAAAGTTTCCTGTCGAGTTTGTGTCCATACCAATCTTCATATTCGATATCAGGCCTACCTGAATCCATTATCCCAAAATCGCCCCGGAAATTCCATAGAGCATAGCCAATTCCATGAGGAGTCAAAATATCGAGGATATCGCCAAACCAGGCAAGGAATACTTCGTGTGGAGTTTGGTTATAACAACCACACTCGCCACAATGAACACCAACGCCCTGATTTTTGAGGTCGATCCATGGCTGGTAAAAATCTTCCAATGTTTTACGCCCAAATTCCTGCCCATCAATAGTTCCTGGCCATGAAGGCATTGGTGCATCATCGGGATTTTCCCAAACCCAGGAGGCCCGGTAGTGCGAAACATAATGAGGATAATAACCACGGCAACTCTGAGCTATTTCAAGATCGGTAATTTCAGGAATAACCTTTCCGCCTACATCGTTACCATCGGCAACAACCATATGGCCGGGATTAAAAGAACGGATAGTTTCAAACGATTTTTTGGCAACTTTCCGGTAAAGCTCACCAGGAATTGCAGCTCGTTTCGAAAACTGGTCATTCATATCTTCACGGGTACAAGGTTCATTCACCAGGTCGAAACTGATTTTTCCGGGTGTTACATTTTTAAACCGTTCAGCCCACATCCCCCAGTGAAAATAAAACGCCTCCTGTGCTTCTTCATCTTCCCACAAATTGTAGGGTTCGTTAAATCCGGCATTTACACAAAAGCCCGGAGCCCGATGCAAATTCAGACTCATATGTAATCCGTAACTATTGGCTTTTTCAACAAGCTCCTGAACTTTATCAACTGCCTCTTCATTGATATTGTAAACATCATCAGGTGTAATATCTTTAGAAGGATCGTAATTAATAAAACGTGGATAAGCCATTGGAAGGCGGACAAAATCAAATCCCCAATCAGCCATCCATTTCAGGTCGTCATCCGTTGTTCCGCCTCTTCTTCCGGCGCGAGGTGAAAAATAATCCAAAAGATTAAATCCCTTCCAGCGGGGAATACTATTTTCAATTAAATTCTCAGTGCTGCTGCAAAATGGCATTGATCCGGCAATTCCAACTCCGGCCGCAACAACACCGGCAGTTTTAATAAAATCCCTTCTTTTAAAATTCTTATTTTCCATATTTTTATAGGTTAGTTATTTAAATTCTATAGCCTTTCCCCACTCCATCTGTCAAATTGATCGGGAGAAGGATTTATTGGAATTGAATCATTGGTTTCCTGAATCCACTTATCCAAAATTTGCCTCATTTTACTCAAGTCATCCTGAAAATTTTTATCCAACGCAAGGTTATTCATTTGATACGGATCATTTACAACATCGTATAATTCCTCTGGTTCTCTTGAAGAAATAAAACAATCGGAAAATTCCTCAACAAGTCCTCCTTTATTAAAAACTTTTATCATTTCCTGGTAGGTAATACTTCGAACTGCATCGGCAGGCGGCGATGCATTAAATTCGGGAAATGAATTTCTAATATATAAAAATTGTTTATTGCGAATTGCCCGTTCATGAGTTTGGTAATCGTGCCAATTGTGTTCAGCGGCAACATAATCCCTGACATCTTTTTGATTATCATCTAAAACCGAAACAAAAGAAACTCCCTGAAAAGTTTTTGGCAAGGAAACTCCGGCCAATTCACATATAGTTGGCGCAATATCCACCGAACTGATTAATGCATCAGTCCTTAACCGGGATTTAATGTTAGATGGCCAACGAAGAATAAATGGTGTTTTTATCCCACTGTCGTATAACCGTGTTTTACTTCGGGGAAAAGGGCGGCCGTTATCCGACATATATATAATTAGTGTATTTCTATCAACATTTTGCTCCTTGAGAATTTTAAGTACTTTTCCTATATAACTATCCATCCTTGAGATTTCATCATAATACAATGCCAGGTCTTTTCTTGTAGAATCGTTATCAGGTAAAAAAGGAGGTACAAAAACTTCATCCGGTTTATGTGGTTCATTAATTGTATTAGGCTGATAATCGCGATGTGGATCCAAAGCAGCAAACCACATAAAGAATGGTTTTTCCTGAGGGCGGTTATTTAAAGCTTCCTCCCAAAATTCACAACCACTGGGCGCGCCATCGTAAATAGTATCAAATTCTGCCCTTTTAGGCCCCAGGTGCCATTTTCCGGCAGAAACGGTATAATAACCTGCCTTTTGTAATTCACCCGGGAAAATAAGTTGATTTGAAGGCAGAGGCATATGTAATTCCTCAGCACCGGTATTATGCGGGAAACGTCCTGTTATTATACTACATCGGCTTGGACTACATGAACTGGTTGTTAAAAAAGCATTGTTAAATGTTAATCCTTCGTTAGCTAACCTATCAATATTAGGTGTTTTTATCAAAGAATTGCCATAGGTTCCCGAATCATTCCAGGCAGCATCATCAACAATGATTATTATAAAATTTGGTTTTTGGGATTTGATTTTTTTCGAACAACTATTAAATAACAGAATAAAAATGAAAAATAATGATGTTGTAAATAACAGTAATTTTGGTTTCATAAAATCCGGTTTTGATTTGCTAAAAAACAAATCATAATTCTCCAATAAAATTAATGATTTATTGGAACTATTTTCAGTGAAGCAAATTCTTTTGGATTAATTCATCAAATCCCTTGCAGTTTGGAAAGCATTTTCGGTAGGTTTATCTCCACTCACCATTTTTGCCAGTTCTTCAATGCGTTCATTTTGATTCAGTTTTTTAATCGAAGTAAAAGTCCCGTTTTTATTATCAAACTTGTATACTTTGTAATGAAAATCGCCTTTAGCGGCTATTTGTGGAAGATGTGTAATATTGATAACCTGGGCAGATTTTGAAAATTCCTTTAATATATTGCCCATTTTTAAAGCTATTTCGCCTGAAACACCTGAATCAATTTCATCGAAAATAATAGTAGGCAACGACTTTGTATTTGTGATTAATGATTTAATAGCTAGCATTAACCTTGATGTTTCGCCACCCGATGCAATCTTTGAAATTTCAGCCGGTTCGGTATCTTTATTTGCACTGAATAAGAATCCAATGGAGTCTCTACCATTTTCGCCAAAGTCATTTAATAACTCATGTGCTACTTTAAACCGCGATTTAGGCATCCCTAATTGTGTTAATACTGAGCTTACATTTTTTTCGATTTCAGGAAATACTTTAATTCTTTTCTTACTGATTTCATTCGATTTCTGAACAAGCTGTTCTCTCAGGTTTTCCAATTCTTTTTCCTGTTTTGAAATTTGTATATCAAAATCAACAATGCCGGAAATCTGATTTTCAAACCGTTCTTTAAGTTCGATAAGTTCTTTAACCGAACTGGCGTGGTGTTTTTGTTGCAAGGAATAAATCAGGTCAAGCCTTTGGTTCAAATTTTCAAGACGCACAGGATCGTATTCAATATTCTCTGACTGAATACTTAATTCTTCGGAAATATCTTTTAATTCAAGATACGTGCTTTCAAGCCGCTCGTGTAAATCAGAAGCTTCTTTAAAATACCCACTTATTTTTTTTAATTCATTATTCCCCTCTTTTAAATAATTAAGAACCGCTGCCTGGTCGTTATCCAGGAGTTCAGCAACACGGTTGAGCGATCCCTTTATTTCTTCAGCGTGAGACAATTTCTCTAATTCTGCTTCAAGTTCTAACTGTTCATTCTCCGATAATTTTGCTTCATCCAACTGTTTAAATTGAAACTCATAATAATCAAGATCCGATTTTTCTTTTTCAGCTGTTGTTTTTAATTCATTTAAAAACTTTTGCTTTTTAATAAATTCAAAATAACCTTTTCTAAAATCAGAAAGTGCTTTTTCATTATCTGCTACAATATCGACCAGGTCAAGCTGAAAACGTTTGGTAGTCAATTCCAGGTTTTGATGTTGTGAATGAATATCAATCAGTTTAGAACCCAGCTCCGACATTAATTTTACACTTACCGGAGTATCGTTTATAAATGCCCTGGATTTTCCTGAGGGTGTTATTTCCCTTCTAAAAATTGAAAACGCTTCATAATCAAGATCGTTGGTTTCAAAGAGAGAATTAAGCCCATATGATTCTATTTTGAAAACTCCCTCAACTACACATTTTTTGGTATTATCACGTAATGAGCTTGTATCTGCCCTGTTTCCGATTATCAAAGCAAGTGCACCTAAAATAATTGATTTGCCTGCACCGGTTTCTCCGGTTACAATATTAAATCCCTTATTAAAATCTATAACAAGTTCATCAATCAAGGCATAATTTTTAATGGAAATTTTAGTTAGCATCCGATGGCAGTTATATCTCTTCCGATTCTTTTATCCTCTCATATATAGAACCATTTGAAGGATCAACCTCATTCAAAATATTTAAAACCCGGTTCCTTTCGTCAGGATATGATTTTGAAAATACCTGCACCAATTCATTCTTTTTGGCATCGAAAAATACCTGAAGAATATAAACCGAAGGGCGTCTTCTAAATACTTTCTGAAGCAAACGTATTGATTCAGCAATTGCAGCCCTTCCTTCCTCAGGTTTTTCAGACATAATATCAAGTCCCTTCCTGTGATAATCATAAAGGCAGGTCCTATAATCTGAATACGATGTATTCAGAAGGTTTTCGGTAAGCCAATACCTGTTTCTTTCACTTTCAAAAGATTTCCAACCTTTTTCACGGGCATTTTGCGAATTGCTAACTATTTGCTGAGCCTTTTCAAAATATTGAGTGCCTCCCTCCGGAGAAAAAGAATCATAATCCATTCCCAGGATTATATATGCATAATATGCCAGAATATTAGTTAGGTTGTCGCGGTTATTGTTTTCACTAAATTCAAGGGGTTGGAATTCAACATATCTGCAATGGAAATCCTTATCCTGTATATTCAATATACTTGATGTGTAAGTAGAACCAAATACAGGCCTGCTTAATTGAACATTTATTGTTCCTTTAAATTCATCGGAAGAAATTTGCTGTTCGAGTTTTATAAAAATATTACACTCAATCCGCTCATCCATGGTATATTTATGTTCAGTCCATTGCCGGTTATTCATAAAATCGGTAATATCAATCTGCATGGTTTTAAAAAGGTTCCTGTTTGCACCCCGAATTTTAGTCGACTGTACACTCACCCGGCATCTGAGTTCCTGGCTGTTTCCATATAATACAGCACCCGTTAAAATAAGCACTAAAATGAATAATCTTTTCATAAACGGAATCTTCATAAGATAAAAATACAAAAATTAATTTTGCCCTGACACGGGATCAAAAATCATCGTAACAATTTTATCAACAATATCACGGGCAACTTCCTTTTTACTTTTTAACTCAAATTCCTGATGATTATTGTATTTATCGATGATAGTTATACGGTTTGTATCAACATGAAAACCTGCTCCGGGTGAATTCAAAGAATTTAAAACAATAAAGTCGAGGTTCTTTTTAAGAAGTTTATTTTTTGCCTGGTTTATTTCGTCGTTTGTTTCAAGTGCAAAACCTACAAGAATTTGTGATTCTGTTTTAACAGAACCAAGGTGTGCTGCAATATCTTTTGTGGGGACAAGTGTTAATTCCCAGTTTTTATTTCCCCGTTTTGTCTTTTCTTTCTCAGTTGACATTGGTGTAAAATCGGCCACAGCAGCAGACATTACCGCACCATCACATTTTGAAAAATGTGCAACAGATGCCTTAAACATTTCACTTGCCGAATTAACTTTTATTAAATCTATATTATCTTGATTTACAGAAAGGTTAGACGGACCTGATACAAGTATTACTTTAGCCCCCTCTGAAGCCAATTCTTTGGCAATTGCATATCCCATTTTCCCGGAAGAAAAATTTCCGATAAAACGCACCGGGTCTATTTTTTCGTAGGTTGGTCCTGCAGTAACAAGAAATGTTTTATTCAGGAGTTTTTTTTTTCCGTCAAAAAATCCTGTAAGAATTTCCACTATATTTTCTGGTTCCTCCATCCGGCCTTTACCTTCAAGTCCGCTGGCAAGTTCACCATCGTTTGGTTCAATAATATTATTACCAAACGATTTCAATATTTTAAGGTTATTTTGAGTAGAAGGGTGTTTTAACATGTCCAGATCCATGGCAGGGGCAATAAAAACCGGGCACCTCGCCGACAAATATGTTGTTACAAGCATATTATCGGCAATTCCATTTGCCATTTTTCCAATTGTTGATGCTGTGG
>JABMQB010000536.1 GCA_013203525.1 Mariniphaga sp. | reverse complement strand
TTTCAGAAAATGATTTGGAAACAACAAAAGGGTTTATGATAAAAAGTAACGCACGGGCATTTGAAACAGCAGGGGCAAAACTTAATATACTCAAAAATATCAGTTCTTACAACTGGAATTACGACTATGTAAAAGAAAGAGAGGAAATCGTAAATAATCTGACAGTTGAAAGAATTAAAGAATTAGCAGGTAAGTATGTCGATTCTGAGAAAATGATTTGGTTGGTTGTAGGCGATGCAGAATCACAATTGGACCGTTTAAAACAACTTGGATTTGGCGATCCTGTTTTGATTAATACAAATTAAATTTTAAAATGAGAAAGATATCTGGATTGCGTTTATAACTGTACTTCTTTTCTTTTAAAAAATTCCCCTGTTAAAATCTTAATAATAATTTATATTGAATTGATCTTCTGATTATTATTTAGTAAATTGATGATATTTTAAAAATAATATTAAAAACCAATAATTAATCTACAATTATGTCGGCACAAAAATTCACTCGTCGCCAGGTTATTGCTACAACGTCTGCAGGCACGCTTGGAGCATTAATTAGCCATCCCTTCACTACAATCGGAGATAATAATACAAATAAGCTCGCAATCCTGGGAGGAGATAAAATCCACAAGGGTGAGTGGCCAGAATGGCCAATCTGGAACAGGGAAGCTGAAAAAGAAATTACTGAAATGTTACGAAGTGGCAAATGGTGGCGCGGGAACGGAGAGCATGTTACAACATTTGAACAGAAATATGCCGAACTAATGGGTGCTAAGCACTGCCTTGCCACGGCAAGTGGAACCACTGCACTTTTAGTAGCATTACATGTATTGGGTGTCGATGCAGGCGACGAGGTTTTAGTTTCGCCATTTACATTTATTGCCTCTTATAATGCCATTTTTATGAATAAAGCTCTGCCTGTTTTTGTTGATACAGATCCTGAAACCTTTTTGATGGATACCAGCAAAATTGAAAATAAAATAACAGACAGGTCATCAGCTATCCTTCCAGTCCATATTTATGGATTACCTGTTGATATGGACAGTGTAAACGAAATAGCAAAAAAACACAATCTTGCAGTAATAGAAGATGCATGCCAGGCCTGGCTGGGCGAATACAAAGGCAAAAAAACCGGGACGCTGGGAGACCTTGGCTGTTTCAGTTTCCAGAATTCAAAAAATCTACCTACGGGTGAAGGTGGCGCTATTTTAGGTAATAATGACGAGATTATGGATCGCTGTTATTCGTTCCATAATTGTGGAAGGCCATATAAGAGTGTGAAAAGAACCTCCGACTACCCTACACGGGGAAGTAACCGACGAATGCAACAATTTCAGGCAATTATGCTTTTGTCTCAAATGAACAGGATATTAAAAGATGCTGATGTCAGACAAAAAAATGCACAATATCTGGATAAAAAACTTAGTGAAATTCCTGGGATTATTCCATATAAACTTGCCAGCGGTGCAACTCGCTCAGCTTATCACATGTACCCTTTCAGGTATGTAGCAAAGGAATTTAACAATGTCAGCAAAGAAAAATTTATGGCAGCACTAAGGGCGGAGGGCATTCCTTGCAATGGAGGCTACGGACCTCAGAATAAGGATGGCTTAATTGAAGAAGCATTAAATTCAAAGGGGTATAAACGGCTTTTTTCAGAAAAACGGTTAAAGCAGTGGCGGGAAGAAAACCATTTGCCCGGTAATGACCAGCTTTGCAAAGAAGCAGTTATATTCTACCAAAGTATTTTGTTAGGCTCAAAAAACGACATGGATGACATTGTTAATGCCATTACTAAAATATATGAAAACAGGGATCAACTAACCGGGTAGTTAAAATTCTAAAAAAACAAATACTTATTTTCCCCATTCAAATACAAGTGCCGACAAGGTCATAAATTGACCAACCTTTGAGGTTTCTTTATAAGTAATAAAACTATTATTCAAAACTAATTCTGTTCGATTCCATTAAACCGATCATATAACCAAATGCAAATATTTTTCCCTGCATTCCATAACCTCTGCTTCCTTCACTTTCTCCCGATAGAGTTGGTGCATGGTCAGGGCGAACAGGTATTGTTAAACCGGAGTCAGCATAAATCTTTAACATTTTACCCATGTCGGTCGGACCGTTATCATGGAAGGTTTCATGGAACCGTTCTTTCTGCCCTTCAATATCGCGAAAGTGGACAAAAAATATTTTACCCATATCACCAAATTCTTTGGCAACTTTATAAATATCTTCACCCATGGCCCTGAAATTTGCCTGGCAGAAGGTTACACCGTTCATGGGGCTTGGCGCTATATTCATTATCCGACGAAAATTATCAGCACTGGTAAAAATCCGTGATATTCCTCTTAATGGCGAAATGGGTGGATCATCGGGGTGTGCAGCCATTTTCATATTAAACTTCTCAGCAGTTGGCATAATCCCCTCAAGAAAATAGGTAAGATTATCCCACATTTTATCTTCGCTTACTTCACCCAAACGGGTTAACCCTTCTTTTTTTGCATCTTCAATATAGAACTCACTTGTAAGTGCACCTCCTCTTTCGGGAATATCGTATTTAGTACGATACCATCCCAACCCAGCCATAAAGTTATAGCAGATCATATCAACTCCTGCTTTACTCAGAGCTTCAATTGCTGCATTGGTATTTCTGATTTCTTCATCACGCCCTTCAGTTCCAAGTTTAATATTCCCAAACCGGACAGGATGGCCTTCAATACCAGCTATTTTAAATCCTGCTTCAGCAAAATCAGCCACCATTTTTTTGGCAGCAGCTTCATATTGGTTGGGGCCAATTCCCCAAAAAGGAGCACCTGTTATAGCATGGGTAACACCCATTTGTTGGCATAATTTCAAGCGATCACGATCACGTAAACTTAAATGCATTGCTAACTGAAGTTTTCCCGGACTCATGGTTGTTGAATCAAGTCCACAGCTTGTGGCTAACGGGACTGTTGATACGGCAGCAGCCAAAGCTAAATTTTGTTTTAGCCATGACCTTCGTGATGATTTAGGCATAGTTATTAGTTTTTAGAATCTTAAAAATAACAGATAAGTTGGGTTTTTAGAAATTATTACCCGATTATTGAATAATCTTTATCATTTTGCCCCTTTCTATTCTATCAGATAATTCCATATTATTTAATAGCGCCATGTTAGCCATTTCATTCTGACTAATACCATAGCCTCTGAAAACATCGGCAAGCGTACCTACTTTTTGAACTTGTTTTACCCTAATTCTTTTTGGTTCAACATTAATTTTACGTGGATCTGTTAATTTATTAAAACTTGCCATTGTAGATTCAAATAACCTGAAATAAGAATCAAAATCTACCCCGTTTGAAACTCCGTGAAAAACATATATTCGTCCACTATATTCGATAAAATATGACAATACTTTTATCGATGTGCTTTCACCTGTTTGCTGGTTCTGTGTTACCTGTTCTGAAAGCACACCAATTGCCGGCATTCCATTTACAGTAGCCCTTGTGCTGTTTAAAACTGTTAATTCAAGTTTTTGTAATGTTTCAGAAGCTGCCTGATCGAGGTTATTTTGTTGAGCAAGTGTAAAAACAATCAATGCTTTCCCATTCTCCGGGGCCATTTGTACTTGTATAGGTGAATTTACCAATTTCCATCCACCAGGAATTGGATATTGAAATTTTAATTCAGGATGATAAAACGCATTTCCCTCCACATATCCCTGCCTTGGATCTTCTCCATAAACTATTCCATCAATTAATCTCAGATAATTATCCTGATTCACTTTCCAATCAGTAATATCAAGGCTATCCTGCCACACATCAGTTAACTGATTTACCTTATTATACCTGTCTCCCGGATCAGGATGTGTTGACATAAATGTAGGGATTCCGGCATGATCGCTTTCAAGCTGCATCTTTTTTAACACATTAAAAAAGTCAGCCATTTTATGTGTATCGTATCCAATTTTTGATGCATATTCAACTCCTAACTTATCTGACTGATTTTCATGATCCCGGCTAAATTTTAGAAAAAGAAGTTGTAATCCCTGTGATGCCACATCGGCAAACTGGCGAAATTCTTCAGATACAATTATACCAACTACAAGCCCTAACTGAGCAATCTGTTGGTTTGTCATTTGTTGAACAGAATGACGGGCTGTTACATGCCCGATTTCATGTCCGATTACTCCCATTAATTCTGCTTCGTTATTAAACTGTGCTAAAATGCCCCTTGTTAAATAAATATAACCGCCTGGCACAGCAAAAGCATTTATAACAGGTGAGTCAAGTAACCTGAAGTGATACTGAAGATTTGGACGGTGAGAAAGTTTTCCAATTTCCGTTCCTTTTTCAGTAACCAGTTTCAACAATGCCTCATCTTCATATAAACCAAATGATGATACTATCTGTGGATCATATTCGGCACCCATTGCAATTTCCTGAGACTCTGAAATCAGCATCAATTGTTTTTTCCCTGTTACCGGATTAATTGCACATGAAGGGATTAAAAAAATAATCACATATAAAAGCAATCCTTTTGCGAGAAAAGTAAATTTATTCATCATTTTAGTTTTTATTACAGTTATTAAGTTAAAGATTTTTCTCCAGAAATGTTCATTTTCTGTAGAATAAAATTGTAATGAAAGGTTGGATTGGGAGAAAACGCATTTTTAATTACTTTTAACATATGTTGTTTCAAACTACAATTATTTCAATTATATCTTTTAGATGAAGATGATTTACAGGCTTTTACTAATTATAATAATCACCGGATTTAATACATTGGTATTAGCTCAGGAGAAAGGATTAAAATCAATCTCTTCAGAAGAATTAAAAGTCCATCTTGAATTTATTGCTTCGGACAGTCTACAGGGAAGAAGATTTGGCACGGATGCTCCTGGATTGGATATTGCAGCTGATTACCTTGCATTAAATAATAAAAAAATAGGATTAAAGCCTGGTTGTGAAAAATACTTCCAAACTGTTGACATTATTTCTTCGGAACCAAACAAGGAAAACACGAGGCTTATTATCAAAAACAAAAGAAATGAAATAGTACTGGAAACCGATTCATTGATTGGTTTTTTCAAAAATGTACAAAAACTTACTTTCAGAGGCGAAATAGTATTTGCCGGATTTGGCTGGCAAGATAGTGTATCGGGCTATAACGATTTTGATGGATTGAATTTAGAAGATAAAATAGTTATATATTCTACAGGTTCTCCTGATTCCTTTAAAGAAGAAAAAAAAGGGAAATATATTCGATATAACAACCAGCTTGAACGTGCCAAGTGGAGTAAAGTAATGGAAATGGGAGCAAAAGGAATTATCCTTGTTACCAGCCCATATGATAAAGGTAATAGCAACTTTGCCAGAATTAGCTCATATATGAATAGGTCATCATATTCAGTAAAAGAAAAAAAAGAGAACAATATTGAAAATAATATAGTACTTGTTACATCTTCTGTTTATGATTCGATGGTAGGCAAAAAAGGAGCATTAAAATCAGAATTGGATAAGAGCTTAAAAAACAGTACAAGTAAAAAAATTATTCAAAATGGATTTATCGCAGAAGTAATAATTACATCGGACATAAAGAAAATGGTTGGCAAAAATGTAATTGGAATTGTTGAAGGTTCCGACCCGAAGTTAAAAGATGAATGTATAGTTTTTACAGCCCATTACGACCATTTAGGAATTGATAATAAAGGCAATGTTTATAATGGCGCTGATGATAATGGATCAGGTACAGTTACACTACTTGAAGTTGCTGAGGCATTCATGGCTCTTGAAACAAAACCTAAAAGAAGTATCGTATTTCTGTGGGTAACCTGCGAAGAAATAGGAATGCTAGGTTCGCAATATTACACTGAAAACCCTGTATTTCCACTCGAAAATACGGTTGCCTGCATAAACCTTGATATGGTGGGAAGAGTATATGAAAAAAGAGATAAAGTTTGGGAACGGTCACCCAAACTAGTTAGAGATTTTAAAGGGCTTTTTACATTGTTTGGAAATGAATCCCCTCAATTGGTTAAAATAAATGATAATGCTTGTAAAAAAATTGGAATAAAACCTGATAAATCATTGCCGGAAAATTTTCTTAGAAGTAGTGATCATTACAGTTTTTACAGCAAAGGAGTTCCAATTATTAATTATGCTACCGGCTATCACGCCGATTACCATAAAGTAAGCGATGATGTATCAAAAATAAATTTCAAAAAAATGAAAAAAGTAGCTGAACTTTGTTTTTTGGTTGGGTTTGAAATAGCGAATACAAATTAGTTGATACAAAACTGCCCGTTCAGACTTCTCTATATCAGATGTTTATAAGATTATTTATTCCATTGCTACTTTTAACGCTTCGGTTGTAGTATAATATTTAACAATCATATTCGGAACTTCCCATTCAGGAAGTTGGCCATCCACAAGATATTTCAGATATTTTTCCATAACCTGCCCAAAATGCGCTTCATGTCCAACCTTGTATTTATCAGGAATTTCAACAGTCCAGAGATTATCTTCAAGTTTTTTAAGATTTAAGCCCGGATACTTAGAATTAAGGTTCTCATTGATGGCTTTTTTCAAACCTTCTTCAAATACCTCAATGTCATCATTTTTAGCCTTAATATAAAGTGTAGGTTTATATCCCTCTTCTTCACCCTGTTTAATAATTACATCGCATTTTGAGCCGCGCATGATTGAATAATGTGTATCACCGGCACCTTCGGGAGCTTCAAAATCCCAAATCACAGAAATTTTTGCATGTATACCTTTCAACTTGTAATTTATTTCGCCATTGCAATTATATTTCAGAACGCCTTCTTCTACATTTTTCTGAAGAAATTCAGGGAATTGATCAGCTCCGGTAACTTTTTTAAACATTTCAGGAGTGAGCCTGGTGTCCCATTGTTTTGCTGAAACAATTTCCACGTCTTCCTTTGAAAGGATTACTTCAGGGAAAGCTTCCCATTGAATCAGGTCGATCAGATGAGTACCAACATCAACCATGCCCTGCCCCTGCTGATTTGCATCAAAGAACCATTGAGGGCGTTTTAAAGGATTACCGGAAACATATTTAAATAAATGATGAACGCTTTCTTTAGTAATTGCCGGTTCTTCCAAAGTACCATTTTGTAGTGAA
>JABMQB010000535.1 GCA_013203525.1 Mariniphaga sp. | reverse complement strand
GGATATGGATATGGATACGGATATGGATATGGATACGGATATGGATACGGGTACGGCTATGGCCAGGATAAAAAGAAAAACAAGGGAAGAGAGAAGTTGAAGGTGTAAGAGGCTTATATAGGCTCGGTTGACGAATGATGAGACCACTTCACTCGCTACTCTCGCTCGTGGATCCCTGCACTTAATAAACAATAGAATACAACATTCCAGCACCAAATAAACTTATTAGCATGACTTTGCGAGGAAGTGAGGAACGAATGACCGAAGCAAACCCATCAAATAGGCACATAGACTATGAAAGCCTTGATCTACATAACCACAAATCAAAACAACAAGGTTTTGTATACCGGCGTAACAAGCAACCTGAAAAGCCGCCTCGATAGCCACAGAACAAAAAAGTACACCAATTCTTTCACAGCACGGTACAATGCATCAAAGCTTGTTTGGTTTAAAGAGTTTGAAAGTATCATCGAAGCAAAAAAAAGATAAAAGCAGTTGAAAGCAGGAAACCGTGCCAGAAAGATAAAACTTATAGAGACTTTGAATCCGGAATGGATAGACCTCTTTGATAGGCTTTAAGCGTAAGGGGAAAAGACCACCTGCCTGCCCGCAGGCAGGCTTCAGTCTCCGCCAACCGGCGGATCCCACGTGGAATCTTGCACTTAATAAGCCATAGAGAACAAAACTAATTGCACTAAATAAACTATAACGGAAAAAGTTTTTGCACTTTATAATCTTGATTGCACGAGTCTGCGAGGAACAAAGAGACGAAGCAACCTTATCAAATGGGCAGAAAAGACATTAAAAATATCAATCACAAAAATAATCTCTTAAACAAAATCATCTCTAACACCGAAACCATTGGCATCATTGACCTTGGTTATGTTGGACTTCCACTGGCAGTTAACTTTGCACAAGCAGGTATAAAAGTCATTGGCTTTGACAACAACACTGAAAAGGTCGAAAAAATTAATACGGGGGAAAACTACATAAACGACATACGTGATGCTGTCCTACGTGAAGTAGTTAAAAAAATAACTTTTTGTGCTACAACCAATTTTAAAAGAATAAAAGAATGCGATGCCCTGCTGATATGCGTACCAACCCCATTCGACAAATTCCGGAAACCCAATATGAGCTACATCGAATCGGCTTGTAAAGCCATTGGGAAGAATATGAAAACCGGTACCTTCATTAGTTTGGAAAGCACTACCTACCCTACTACTACAGAAGAATTTATGTTACCGATTATTGAAAAAGAAAGTGGATTAAAAGCCGGGAATGATTTCTGGCTGGCATATTCACCTGAGAGGGTGGACCCGGGGAATAAAGATTACCATACCCGGAACACGCCAAAAGTATTAGGTGCAATGTGTAAAGATGGGTTGGAAATTGGTAATGCAATTTTTAATAAGTCCTTTGAACTTTCTTTAGAATCCTTCAAAAAACTAATTGAGAGGTTCTGACTACCAACCATTCAACATTCGTAATAAGTTTTATCCAGAAACATGAACAATCAATCGTTGATGTGCGAAATATTGATAAAAAAACGAATGAAAAAATTGTATTAACTTAATTACAGTAACATTTTAAAAAATGACAAATTATAAACTGGTATTAAAAAAGTTTGGATTTCCTAATTCTTTGATAAAAAAGTATAATCATTGGTATTGGTTAATTCGCCCGTTTCAAGTCACACTTGGAAGTAGTATTTTAATAACAAAAAATGACTATAGAAATTTTTCAGATTTAGATAAAGATTGTTTTTGTGAGTTGAAGTTAATTATAGATGAAATTGAGAAAACTCTAATTAAAAAAATTAATTACAAGAAAATTAACTATTTAATGTTAATGATGAATGACCCTATTGTTCATTTTCATATAATTCCAAGGTATGAAAACGAACGAACCTTTTCAAATAAATCTGTAAAAGATTTTGGTTACCCAGGTCCTCCAGATCTTAGCAATGGAATTCTTTTATCCGGCGATGAGATTATAAAATTACAAAAAATACTAACAAAAAATTGAACCTATGATAATTGGATATACAACAGGAGTATTTGACCTTTTTCATATTGGTCATTTAAATATATTAAAAAATGCAAAATCGGTATGTGATAAATTGATCGTTGGTGTTACAACAGATGAATTTGTGAGGCAATATAAAAATAAAAAAACAACAATACCATACAAAGAGAGAGCTGAAATAGTAAGAAGCATTAAATATGTAGATAGCGTTATTCCTCAAAATGATCACAATAAATTCAACGCATGGAAAAAACTTAACTTTGATATTATGATAGTTGGAGATGATTGGTTTAATACAGATGAATGGAATAAATATAATAAACAATTTAGTGCTGTTGGAGTAAAGATAATATATTTTCCAAGAACCTCAGGATTATCTACTTCATTAATTAAAGATGAATTACACAAATAAATATTTAGTCCATCATTTCAAAATATAAAATTTGGTCAAAATTGGTTGGATTTTATTTAAAATAAAATATTATCGATTAATTTAAATTCATTTTTAAAGTAATTCTAATAAAAGCCTTAACTTTTTAATTAATTATTTTTATTCAAAGATTTCAAAAAAATAGCTTTTATTTTTAATAATTAATAATTCTTTAAAATTTAAATATTATGAATTATACTAAACCAAAAGTAATATCCGAAATTGGATGTAATCATATGGGGCAGCTTAATGTTGCAAAAGAACTGATTTTGATGTCTAAAAACTGCGGAGCTGACATTGTTAAATTTCAAAAACGCACAAACAATATACTGCTTACACATGAACAATATAATACTGCTCACCAAAATCCACATAATTCATATGGGAGCACTTATGGTCAGCATAGAGAATTTCTAGAGTTTTCAGTTGAACAACATCATGAGCTTAAAAATTATGCTGAAAGCATTGGAATTAATTATTCTTCTTCCGTTTGGGATATTCAATCTGCAAAAGAAATAATCTCACTGAATCCAGATTTTATTAAAGTCCCTTCAGCATGTAATAATAATATTAAATTGCTTACCGAACTTCGTGATAATTATTCAGGAGAAGTGCAAGTTTCTTTAGGAATGACTACAATGGATGAAGAGGAATCAGTAATTAAAATTTTTGAAGAGACTAATCAGTCTAAAAAAAGATTAATATTATACTCATGTACTTCAGGCTATCCAGTCCCATTTGAAGATATTTGTTTACTTGAAATAACTAGACTCTACAATAATTATGAAAATAGAGTAAAAGGAATCGGATTCTCTGGACACCATCTGGGAATAGCTGTGGATATTGCAGCTTACACGTTAGGAGCAAAATACATTGAGCGCCATTTCACAAAGGACCGCACATTGAAGGGGACTGATCATGCAGCATCCTTAGAGCCAACTGGATTACAAAAATTGGTAAGAGATTTGAATCACACTTATACAGCTTTAAGGTGCAAAAAATCAGAGATTCTTGAAATTGAATATGAACAACGAAAAAAATTAAAAAGTAGAAACGTGTAATGGAAATTCTAGCTATAGTACCTGCAAGAGGCAAAAGTAAAGGCTTACCAGGTAAAAATATAATGCTTCTAAATGGACATCCATTGATCTCGTATAGTATACTAGCCGGACAACGTACAAAATCAATAAATAGGATAATTGTTTCAACAGATAGTAAAGAAATTGCCGAAATTGCAAAAAAATACAATGCTGAAATCCCCTTCATGAGACCTAGAAACTTAGCTCAGGATGTGAGTACGGACTTTGAAGTTTTCCACTATACTATTAAGAGGCTAAAGGAACAAGAAAATTATATGCCGGATTATGTTATTCACCTAAGACCTACTTCACCTATACGTTTTATCAGTGATATTGAAAAATGCATTAAACTTATCGTTAACAATCCTCATGCTGATAGTTTAAGAATAGTCACACCTGCTCAAAATAATCCATACAAAATGTGGTTATTAAATGAAGAAAAAACATTTTTGACACCACTATTAAAAATAAAAGGTATAAAAGAACCATTTAACGAACCACGACAGAAATTACCTGAGGTTTATTGGCAAATTGGGACTCTTGATATTATTAAAACTTCAGTGATTATAGAGCAAAAAAGTATGAGTGGTAAAAATATCATACCATATATTATTGATAATAAATTTGCTATAGATATTGATAAGATGCATGACTTTGATGAAGCAAAAAGAATATTGAGAAATAATTCATGTATAAAATATGACAAATAAGCGAGGCATGCCAATTTTAATTGTTGGAGCTGGATCAATCGGTGAAAGGTATATTAGAAATCTATGGAAAATTGGATTTAACAATATTCATGTATATAGACAAAGAAATTTACCATTTAGAGATATTGGTAATGCTAGAGTATGCATTCATTTAGATTGGAATGAAATTATTAAATTAAAACCCTATGCTGCATTTATAACAACGCCAACTTCAACTCATCTTAAATACGCAATTGCCTGCGCTAAGAT
>JABMQB010000049.1 GCA_013203525.1 Mariniphaga sp. | reverse complement strand
TATTATCAATACTATCATTACTATGGGGATAAGTAGTAGCCGAATATCTGAAAGTCGAAAAATTTTAAAACCGAATGAAGATTGAGCGGTTTAAGGACATTATAGCCCGGCAGAAAGAAAATGAATTGACCACGAATTTCCTCAATATTTTTCTTCAATGTTCAGCCGTTTAATTAATTCAAACGATAAATAACATTAGCAAATGATGCCTGACTCCTTGTCCCTTACTCCTTACTTAGGTTCAAAAACTAACATGGAGAATGTCGTTGATACAGCTACTACCGACTAAAAGTATTTTGTGACTATCCAATATATAAAAAGGACCATTCGGTGTATTTCTGTGAACGAGGAAAAAACACAACTTATGTAGTTTCTTATGGGCGATGTACTATATAAAGAATTGTCCGATCAAATAATTGGTTTTGCGATTGGGGTACAAAAAGAACTTAAAATGGGAGTATCATGCTCCTTTATATGAAACAATAAATAAAACATAAAATTGGCATCGAGACTAATTAAAATAAATTTTTAATAAATTATTTAGAGAATAAATTAAATGTTAAATGATAAAACAATTTTAGTTACTGGCGGAACGGGCTCATTTGGAAAGAAGTTCATTGCAACTGTTTTTGAAAAATATAAACCCAAAGAAATTATCGTATATAGTCGTGATGAACTTAAGCAGTTTGAAATGCGTGATGATTTTCCCACAGATCAATATCCAATAAAATATTTCATTGGTGATGTCAGAGACAAAGAACGATTGTATAGGGTAACTCACGGAGTAGATATTGTCATTCACGCCGCAGCTCTGAAGCAGGTCCCTACGGCAGAATTTAATCCGTTTGAAACTGTAAAAACCAATATTCTAGGTGCTCAGAATATTATTGAGGCTACCTTAGAAAATGATGTGAAGAAAGTCGTTGCACTTTCCACTGACAAGGCATGCAACCCTATCAACCTTTATGGTGCCACCAAGTTGGCTTCTGATAAAATGTTTTCCGCTGCCAATCACTGGCAAGGTAGCCACCATACGGCCTTCTCAGTCGTTAGATATGGGAATGTGATGGGAAGTCGTGGGAGTGTTATTCCATTCTTTTTAAAGAGAAAAGAAGAGGGTGTTATTCCGATAACTGATGAACGAATGACCCGCTTTTGGATCACACTTGAGCAAGCAGTGAATTTTGTGCTGGATTGTTTGAAAAGAATGCATGGAGGTGAACTATTTGTACCTAAAATTCCAAGCATGAATATTGTGGACCTAGCTAAGGCCATTGCACCGGAAGCAAAATTAGATATCATCGGTATTCGTCCTGGAGAGAAAATCCATGAAGTTATGGTTTCGACAGATGATGCATTAAACACCGTTGAGTTTAGCTCATACTTTGTTATCCAACCATCACAACCATGGTGGGATAATGTTAAGTATATTAAAAACTATGGCGGGAACAAAGTCAAGGCTGGATTCAAATATTCCAGTGATTTAAATGATCAATGGCTTTCTTTGGATGATTTGAAAAATATACTTAATGAATTCAAGTAAAAATAAAAGAATCTTAATTACAGGATCTAGTGGCATGTTAGGATCAAATGCATGCCTTTTGATGAATAATTCATTTTCTATAACGGGTACATATTTTTCAAATAAACCATATTTAAATAATATCAAGAGTATAAAACTTGACATAAGAAATAATGAATTATGCAAAAAAGAAATCTCATCAATTAATCCAGACATTATAATCCACTGTGCGGCAATTACAGATTTGGATTTATGTGAAACAAATAAAAAACTGGCATACGATGTAAATACAGATGGAACAAAAAACGTTTTAGAATCGATCAATAAAAATTGTCATTTTATATTTATTTCAACTGACAATATTTATAATAATGGGAAACAATTCAACAGAGAGAATGCAAAAAATAATATTACAAATATCTATGGTGATACGAAGCAAAAAGCTGAACACATCATCATGAATTCCAAGATCAAACACACTATATTAAGAACAAATTTTTTCGGATGGCATTTAGCTGAAAGAGAAACAGGTTTTTTGAATTTTGTTTACAATAATTTGAAAAATTATAATCAAATAACACTTTTTCACGATGTTTATTTTACTCCAATTAGTATTCCTAATCTTATTATTGGATTGATTGAAATAATAAAACATGGCATTACGGGCACATATAATTTTGGAGGGCACGAAAGACTCAGTAAGTTGGATTTTGGTTTATTAGTTGCTGATATTTTTAAGCTAGAAAAAAAATTGATTATTCCAATTTCAATTGATGAAAAAGGCTTTATTGCTAATAGACCAAAAGAAATGAGTATGGACTCAAATAAAATCTCAAAATATGTTTCTGTACCCCAAAGAG
>JABMQB010000534.1 GCA_013203525.1 Mariniphaga sp. | reverse complement strand
CAAAAACCAAATAAATTCTTAATAAACAATATTTAATTAAACATTTAAGTAGTTAAAAAATATCTGTTAGAAACATAAAATTTATGAAAAAGATTGTTTTACTGGTTATTCTATTAATTTTTCATATTACTTCTTTCACACAGGTTAATCCTATTCTATTTCAGCATTTAACTTCAGACGAAGGATTATCCCAGGGACATATCCTATGTATGATGCAGGATTCAGAGGGATATATTTGGGCGGGTACATATTTTGGACTAAACCGTTATAACGGATATACCATTGATGTTTTTAATGCCGATAATAATAATCCCAATTCTATGTTTATAGACATGGCCAGTAGTATATTGGAAGATAAAAGAGGTAATATATGGATTGGCACCTGGGGTGTCGATATATTTGATAAAAAAACCGAAACATTCAGGCATATTCCGGCAAACGCAGACGATGGATCTATTAGCCATGGTGGGATTTCAAAACTGGCTCAAGATGAAAATGAAAACATCTGGATTGCAACTCAAGGTGGGGGGCTCAATAAACTTGATTATTTTACAGAAGAAATAAGCTATTTCAATTCTGACCAAACCACAGAAAATGCATTAAAATCAGATTATATAAATGACATCCTTATCGACCGCAATCAGAACATGTGGATTGCCACCGAAGAAGGAGGTTTAAGCAAAATGAATTTAAGGGATGAATCGATAACCACTTTCCGCCATGACCCAAACAATAAACATTCAATAACTTCAAATAAAGTTTCAAGCATCTTTGAAGATAAGGATCAAAACATCTGGATAGGCGATTCAGAAGGGTATCTCATGCTTTATAATCCTAAAGAAAACAATTTCACCTCTTATGATTTTTTAACTCAAAGATTTAAAGACCGGAAAATCCGGATAATGCAGATAAAACAGGATTGGAACGGGGATTTATTGCTTGCTACAAACGGAGCAGGGCTTGTTATCTTCAATTATAAAACAGGTGAAGCAATCATTAATTTACATGACAATAAAAATCCAAAGTCTATTTCTTCAAATGAAGCTTATTCTCTTATTGTTGACAAAAATAATACTGTATTTGTCGGAACTTTTGGAAGGGGGATTTCGAAATATTCGTTGTTTAACAGAAAATTTGAAACACATTTAATTCCGGAATCAAATAATTTTGATGGAGATATAAATGCATTTACCGATGCGGCAGAAGATATCAATGGACGTTTAATTGTTGGCACATATTATGGATTTCTTGTATTCGACCAAAAAACATGGGAGTATAAACATTATTTACCCGGAAATACCTATGAGGATAATAAAATACTGACAGTAACTGTTGGCCCTGATGGATCAATCTGGTTAGGTTCTATGTCAGGATTGCATCGATATGATAAAAATTTTAACAAAATAAGGACTTATGTTTTTGATGAAACCCTTAAAGACAACTCGATATACACAATTGAATTTGATTATCAGAATAATTTATGGATTGGGTTATTTTCAAAAGGATTGCTTAAAATTTCAGAAGCAGATTGGGTAAATACAACAAAACCATCGATAGTTCATAAACTATATCAAATTGATTATAACAACCAAAAATCAATATGTGGCAATCAAAACTGGATCATTTATCCTCATAAAGATTCAAGTTTATGGATTGGCAACGAAGGTGGTCTCTGTAGGTATAATTATGAAAGTGACGATTTTACCAGAATTTTCACAACCGGTTTGGGGGCAATAAAAAAAATAAAAATCGATTCAAATGGAATTATTTGGATGGGTACAATTGGTAATGGAATTTTTTCATATGATTTAGAAAACAATACCTATAAACAGTACGATACACAAAATGGGCTTTGCCATAATTTTGTATTTGGGTTGATAATTGATAAAAACGAAAATATATGGATAAGCACCGAAAATGGATTATCAAAATTCAATATTAAATCCGAAAAATTCAGGAATTTTGACGAAAGGGATGGCTTACCGGTAAATCGTTTTGACGATGCATCAGACAGTGAACTCGCCAATGGCCATATTTATATGGGTACAAATAATGGATTTATAATTTTTGATCCTGAAAGTATTATAAATGACAGCAGTGAAACAAAAGTTGTTCTTACGGAATTAAAAATTAATAACACGGCACTAAACTCTTATGAGAGTTTTATTAATGATACTCTTGTAAATATTCCTATTGGGCAAATTTCTACAATTGAATTTAATCCCAGTCAACGAGATTTTAGTTTCGAATTTGCAGCATTACATTATGTTGCACCTCATAAAATTCAATATGCATATATGTTGGAAGGATATGATAGCGATTGGATTTATACTGAATCAGATAATCGTATAGCGCGATATACTAACCTTGATGGAGGAAATTATACATTCATGGTTAAATCAACAAATGCTGATGGCAAATGGACCGATGAATCGTTAATAATACCGGTAGTAATTCATCCCCCATTTTACCGGACTATTTGGTTTCTTCTAATTATTTTAATGTTGATTTTGTTTCTTGTATTAATTATTTTCAGATTAAGGATTACACGGGAAATCAGGCAAAAGAAAGTATTAGAAAAAAAAGTTAAGAAAAGGACTATTGAATTATCAGATAAAAATGCCTTATTGAAAAAAACAGCTGATGATTTAACTGAATTAAACAAATTATTAAAAGAAAGGCAATACCAGATTGAGCATCAAGCTAAAGAAATTACTGTGCAAAGAGATGAATTAAAACAAATCAATAATACAAAAGATAAGTTATTCTCAATAATTGCACACGACCTAAAAAATCCTTTTAATGTTATTTTAGGTTATACCGATTTATTAATAACAAATTTCAAGGAATGGGACGACAAGCAAAATCTTGAAATAATGTCCTATATTAAAGATTCATCCAGTAGTACATACATTCTACTTGAAAATTTACTGAGTTGGTCAAGAAGTCAAAGGGGTACAATGGATTTTAATCCTGAACGCATGAATATTAGTTTAAGTATTAATATGGTTTTACGGGAAGTAGTTCCTTTTGCAAGAAAAAAAGGAGTTGAGGTTGTTAACCTTTTAAGTAATGGATTGCTAACTATAAGTGCCGATCCTAATATGTTAACTTTAATTTACCGAAATTTACTGATGAATGCCATAAAATTCAGTAATCCAGGAAATAAGGTATTTATTGATGCCGAGGATCACGGTAATGATTTTGTCCGATTTAGCATAAGCGACAAAGGCGTAGGAATGGAAAAAGATAAAATTGAAACACTTATTAACCCTGATATCTCATCATCGACAAGAGGTACCGATGGTGAAAGTGGAACTGGTTTAGGACTTATGTTATGTATAGAATTTGTTACTCTTCATAAAGGCAAAATCTGGGTCGAAAGTAAAGTAAATGAAGGATCAACATTCTTCTTTACTATTCCAAAACAAATTCAGGAAATTTAATTAGCTCTTATATCATAAACCATTAATGCGTTTCCATGGCGCACATAAAGAAGCCCGTCTTTAATTACCGGATGAGCCCAATGTTCATTTTTTCCAAAAGGAACTTCAAATTTACTGATTACACTTATTTTTTCCGGTGAAGCATCAATTAAAGCAATCTCCCCTTCCCTTTCAGAATAACAATAATACAATCCATCGGCATAAATAACGGCACCTCCCCCAAAATCTTTATTTTGTTGAATCATTTCACCATTTTCTGCATTTATCAGTTGCCAGTCCTTTTTCTGGTAAGAAGAAATAAATATTGTATTATCAATAAGCATATGCCCGCCCATCAGGTTAGTAAACCTTCCGTCGCGCCATTTTACATTTACATTTTTGCCATCATCCGAAAGCTGAAACATCACCAATCCCGAACTATCTCTTCGCGATGCACTACATACCAATAAATTCCCATTTGCATAAACCGGAGTATTTGCATGAATCAGATTATCCTGGAACTGATGTACCCGCCAAAACATTTTACCTGTTTTTGCATCTAATCCCATAACCGATCCTGATGTCATTGCAACCACAATTTTTTTCCCATTATTGTCAAATAATATGGGTGAATTATATGTTGCAACTTCGCCAAATCCGGGACTCGACCATATCTTTTCTCCAGTAAAACGGTTTAATGCAACCACATTATTTTCCTTTCCGCCCGGAACACAAATTAAGGTATCACCATCAATCAATACCGATTCAGAATATCCAAACTGTATAGAATCAGCATCAAGGTCTTTCAGAAAATCGACCGACCAAATCTCTTCTCCATTATTATTATCGAGGCAATAAACTTTGCCAAATCCACTTTCAATATAAATATGGTTACCAACAACAGTTGGTGTCGACCTTGCTCCATGAAAATTAACACTCCAATCGGGGCCATATTCTTTTTTCCACAACAATTCTCCATTAAAATCAAAAGTAAATAGAACTCCATTGGAGCTTACTGTATCGGGAATTCCGGTAACATATACTTTACCATTTGCAACCGCTACACTTCCATGGCCATAACCTAAATCGGCATTTGACCAAATCATTTCGGGTCCATTCTCTGGCCATTCTTTTAGAAGATTTGTTTCCGGATAAATACCATCCCTGTTTGGGCCACGCCATTGCGATAATTCATCTTCTCCTGTTTCAGCACAAGAAACAAACAAAAAAACAGCAACAGCAATTAAATATATCGTTTTGTACATAAATTTCCCGGTTTTAAAAAGTTGGTGAATTTAACAAAAAGTTCTCCGCTCACCATCTGCTATAAATTATTTAAAATGATTAAATCAATACCACTTGCTCTAACCTTGTATTTATTTACAAAAGTTTTGGCTAAATTGTGTTTTTATTAGCTCAAATCATATATGGAAAATTTAATGGTAACAGGAATAATAATTGGATTGGTTGCCGGAATAGTATTAACTTATTATTTTTTCAGGGAAAAAAGGAAATACAATTTCAAAGGGCAATCAGTAATCTTGCTTGAAAGAATTAAACAGGTTTGCAAACTCATTACGGTTGAAGGAGATTTCAGCGAAATCTTTACACACCGCGATGGTAAAGGAATTTTATTTAACCTGGTTCAACTTGAAAAAAAAGCTCTGATTATTGTTCATGCCCGAGTCTTTGTTGGATTCGACCTTTCGAAAATCCATATTTCGGCTGATAATACTCAACAAACCATCCTGCTTGGCCAATTCCCTGAACCTTCGATATTAAGTATTGAAACCGACCTCGAATATTACGATATAAAAAAAGGCGCAATTAATAAATTTTCGGAAACCGACTTAACTAACTTAAATAAAAAAGCTAAGGAACTAATTCGGGAAAAAGCCCTCAAAAGCCATTTAATGGAAGCGGCAAAACATCAGGCTTCTGAAACAATATTGTTAATTAAACAATTAGTTGAACCGATTGGATGGAAACTGGAGTCACAAGGATATTTTATCGATTCTGACAAAAATAAATCCTTAAATAAGTAATTCAGATTAATCGGAAGAAAACAAAGATTCGATAAACTCACGCCTCCTAAAAATCTGAAGGTCTTCCATTTTTTCGCCTATTCCAATATATTTAACCGGGATCTTAAACTGATCGGAAATACCTATTACCACACCGCCTTTAGCAGTGCCATCAAGTTTTGTAAGTGCCAAAGCAGTTACGTCAGTAGCTATGGTAAATTGTTTAGCCTGTTCAAAAGCATTCTGCCCGGTTGAACCATCAAGGATCAGCAAAACTTCATTAGGAGCATCGGGAACAACCTTTTGCATAACATTCTTAATTTTTGAAAGTTCATTCATCAGATTTACCTTATTATGAAGCCGGCCTGCTGTATCGATTATTACCACATCGGCACCGCTTGATTTAGCTGAAGCCAAAGCATCGTATGCAACCGACGCCGGGTCTGATCCCATCTTCTGTTTTACAATAGGTACTCCTACCCTGTCGGCCCAAATTTGTAACTGATCGATGGCTGCAGCCCTGAAAGTATCGGCAGCTCCAAGTACAACCTTTTTACCCCCTTGTTTAAAATTATATGCCAGTTTACCAATAGT
>JABMQB010000533.1 GCA_013203525.1 Mariniphaga sp. | reverse complement strand
TTTCTAATTGTAAAGGTTTTTCTTCAATTTCATCAAAAATGTCGAATGATGAATCAATAACCATCCAGTTTTCGATTTGAAGAGATTCTTCATTTGCTTCTTCGATAATTAAACTGAATCCTGAATCATTAGTGCTACTTATCATCCATTCTTCCAAATCAAGAGATTCTTCATTTGCTTCATTGAAAAATTCGGAATCAATGTACCCGCTTTCATTGCCTGATGGATTTTCAACAAGGACTTTTGCAATTGCCCCGAAACTGTTGTCGGCCAATAATTCCGTTAACGATCCTTGTGCGTTAACTGTAAAACTTAATAAAACCAAACTTGTAATAACTGCTACTGATTTTGTAATTGCTTTCTGAACATTGTTTTTTGTTTTCATGGCTTTTGTTTTTTATTGTTGTTTTGTTTTTGTTTTAATTTTTATTCTGTCTTTATGACGATGCTTTTTTTAATTGGTTACACTTTGTATAGAACTTTTTAAAAGAAATTACCTTTTTTTACATTGTTGTTTGTTATGCAAATATATAAATAAAAAATGGTACCATGCAACACATAGTACCATTATTTTTTAAAATAATTTTACTATAATCAATTAAGTCCCTCTATTAAAGGATATTAAACTTGAAAAAATATTGAATATTTATTAAGTATAAAATTGTACTTTTTGAAAAAAAGTAGATATCTAGGTGATTTGGAATGAAAAATAAAGTTTAAATAATATCAAATTTTTTTTCAGGAATTAGAATTTTGATCTGATTTTAGTAATTTGGGTATAATTGTATTGGAAAGAATTTACTTAATCTGCAATTTTAGATAATCAAGTAGCTTTTTTAATTTAAGCTGATTTTTAAAGGAATGCACTGAAATTGAATTTACATTATTTTATTTCCCGAACACATCGAAATCCCACATGAAAACTTCGATTGCGTGGTCCGCTAAAAATCATTCCTCTTGCTGCGCTCCGGAGAGAGTTCATATTCATGATTCCTTGATTGTCAACCCAAAATCCACCCCGGATACTAGCAATGTAATCGCCATACCTTGGGCCACGGGATACATTAATACTGTCGCCTGGTGCCGGGCCTGTAGGATTATCAATTGGTGAACGTGCATAATAATTCGGATCCCACCGATCACTTACCCATTCCCAAACATTGCCGGCCATATCATAAGCTCCGTATGGAGATGCATTATTATAAGTAGTAAAACTCCCACTTGCGTTTCGATATTCATAAGAGTTTCCGTTATAATATCCAACAGGCGTTAACCCTCCAATAACCGATAATTTATTTTCAAAGGGATCGCCACTAATATAATTTGCATATCGCCTGCCAATGTAGTTGCCCCATGGATATCTCCTTTGGTCTGTTCCCCTGGCAGCTTTCTCCCATTCTGCTTCAGTTGGAAGCCTGTATGGAACTCCGGTTTTTTCTGAAAGCCATTTGCAGTATGCATTTGCTTCATACAGATTAACTCCAACTACCGGAAAATTCTCATTTCCCAATATTCCACCACCACTGGACAAAGTATCACTCCAAAATTCCGGTTGACTGCCATAACTATTTTCGATAACAATACTATATGGATTCTTTCTTTGGTCTTTTACTGAAAGGTTTGATGCCCTTTTCCATTCTTCTTCCGGTCAAAAAGCAGGATTTGTATAGCCCCCATCATCAATAAACTTACTGAACTCTCCATTTGTCACCTCAAATTTGCCAATATAAAAGGCATCAAGTTTTACTTTATGCACAGGCTTTTCCGATGACTCTTCTTTGGAATCCACATACGAATCATTAAAATTATCACCCATCAAAAATTTTCCGGCCGGAACAAGCATATAATCACCATAGCCATCATTAATTATGGTTTTAACTTCATTACTACAATTAGATAAAAGAAAAATTAAGGTTAAATTGATAATAAAAATTGAGAACCGTTGGTAATTGAATAAATTATTCAAAAAACTTCTTTTTCTATGAAGGCTGAAAAGTAACATATTGGTTGGTTTAAGGTTTTAAAAGTTTAAAATTTCAAGCGGATAAAATTAGATTTAAGAAGGTTGATATTACTAGTTATCCAGTAGTCTGATATAATTGTTAATAAATTATTATATGCAATATACGGTATGTCAATCAAAAAATCAATTTAAAAAGAATTGAGATATTCTACGTCCACAATTTTTGTATTTTTGCACCATTCTAAAAAAAGTTGAAAAAGCATGTTTGAAAATTTAAGTGATAGGCTTGAGAAGTCGTTTAAACTACTAAAAGGGCAGGGTAGAATAACAGAGATAAATGTTGCAGAAACGTTAAAAGATATTCGCAGGGCATTACTTGATGCCGATGTTAACTTTAAAATAGCCAAAAATTTTACTGATATAGTAAAAGAAAAGGCAATGGGACAGCAGGTACTTACAGCTGTTAAACCCGGTCAGATGATGACCAAAATTGTCCACGATGAGTTGGCAAGTTTAATGGGTGGAACATTTACCGATATTAATATTAGCAACAATCCGTCTGTTATTTTAATGTCGGGATTACAGGGTTCAGGTAAAACAACTTTTTCGGCAAAACTTGCTAATACGCTGAAAACCAAAAAAGGGAAAAATCCGCTTTTGGTTGCATGCGATGTTTATCGTCCGGCAGCAATTGAGCAGTTAAAAGTATTGGGTGAGCAGATTGGTGTTCCGGTATACAGTGATGAGGAAAATAAAAATCCGGTAAAAATTGCTGAAGCTGCAATTAAACATGCTAAAAAGAATGGATTCGACCTGGTAATTGTCGATACAGCCGGGCGTTTAGCTATTGATGAATTGATGATGAAAGAAATTTCATCTATTAAGAAAGCCATAAATCCCGAAGAAATACTATTCGTTGTTGATGCGATGACGGGGCAGGATGCAGTAAATACAGCAAAGGAATTTAATGATACTCTTGATTTTAGTGGAGTAGTACTTACAAAACTAGATGGTGATACACGTGGTGGTGCTGCGTTATCAATCCGCACGGTTGTAAATAAGCCAATTAAGTATGTTGGAACAGGTGAAAAAATTGATGCGCTTGATGTATTTCATCCTGAACGTATGGCCGACAGGATTTTGGGGATGGGAGATATTGTTTCGTTGGTTGAGAAAGCACAGGAACAATTTGATGAGGAAGAAGCTAAAGCTCTTCAGAAAAAGCTCGCTAAAGATCAGTTCAATTTTAATGATTTTCTGAAGCAAATCAGCCAGATTAAAAAAATGGGTAATCTGAAAGATGTTGCTTCCATGATTCCGGGTATGGGTAAAGCTATAAAGAATGTAGATATGGATGACGACTCATTTAAACACATCGAAGCAATTATACATTCAATGACACCAAACGAACGCGAAAATCCGGCATTACTAAATGGTAGCCGACGGAAAAGGCTTGCTAATGGTTCAGGTACCTCAATACAAGAAGTTAACCGCCTGTTAAAGCAATTCAGCGAAACACGAAAAATGATGAAAATGGTATCGCAGGGTAAAAATTTACAACGGATGATGGGTAACATGAATCAAAGCAAAAGATTCTAAATAATATAAAATACGAAAAATGATTTTAATCGACGGAAAAAAAATATCTACAGAAATAAAAAATGAAATCGCCATTGAGGTAAAAAAGATTGTTGAAAACGGAAACAGGCCTCCCCATCTTGCTGCTGTCCTGGTTGGGCACGATGGTGGAAGCGAAACTTATGTTGCCTATAAAATTAAAGATTGCGAAGCCGTTGGATTTAAATCAAGCCTGGTTCGATTTGATGATGATGTTACCGAGGAGGAATTGCTAAATAAAGTAGAAGAACTGAATAATGATGAATCATTAGATGGTTTTATAGTTCAATTACCATTGCCAAAACATATCTCAGAACAGAAAGTTATTGAGGCAATCAATCCAAAGAAAGATGTCGATGGATTTCATCCCGTTAATGTTGGACGTACTGTTATTGGATTACCCTCATTTGTTTCGGCAACTCCATATGGAATAGTTGAATTAATAAAAAGGTATAACATTGAGACCAGCGGTAAAAATTGTGTAATTGTTGGAAGAAGCAATATTGTAGGCCGCCCATTAAGTGTTTTGATGTCGCAGAAAGCAATTAATGCAACTGTAACTGTGGCTCACAGCCGAACTAAAAATCTTGAAGAAGTATGCAAAAATGCCGATATATTAATTGCAGCTATTGGTAGCCCCGAGTTTGTGAAAGGAAATATGGTAAAAGAAGGTGCAGTAGTTATCGATGTTGGTACATCTCGTGTTAAATCAGATCTTACAAAATCAGGGTTTAAATTAAAAGGAGATGTTCTTTTTGAAGAGGTTGCAGATAAATGTTCATACATTACTCCGGTACCCGGAGGAGTGGGCCCCATGACACGGGTTTCTTTATTGCAAAATACATTACTCGCAGCACGAAAAGAAATTTTCAAATAGTATCATCAAAAATTTTATTAGAAGGTTTTTTAACTCTTAAAAGGAGCTATAAATTTGATTATGTCAACTCAAATTTTAACACATTAGTTTTGATAGAATGATTTTAAATAGGTTGTTTTAGTTCTTAATTTGTTCTATTTCACTGTGTTTATTAACACATTTCAAATATTTTTATGTTTAATTTTT
>JABMQB010000532.1 GCA_013203525.1 Mariniphaga sp. | reverse complement strand
TAAAAGTATGGTTGGCTGATAGCGTAAACCAAATGACCCAAGAACAAATTATGTCAATTACTCACAATAAAAAATACTTGGATTATTTCAATGCGGCATTATATGGTTAAATTGGTATCATTCAATGTTTCTAATAAATCAATTATGTAATTCTAATAAAGATGAAAATATATTTTTTATCGAATTTATGGATAATAATTAGGGGAATTAACTTTCTAAATTTCCTTATTTGTGATTTTACTTTTGAATAATAAAAACCTTTGAATGTGATGCAAATTCATTTGAAGTATTAACGATATAAGCACCGTTGGGAAATTTACTTGTATCGATTGTAAAGAAAGATTTATATATAACTGTTTTTGAATAAAAAATAGCTCCGTTAATATTTATAATTTTTATTAACCCAGAGAAACTACTTTTTGGAAACTTTAAATTTAAATTTCCTTGTACAGGATTTGGCCAGTATTCTATTTCGTTTCCTTTTTGTATCTCATTTGTGAATACATTTAATTCGGTCATTTGAATATTAATAGTTGTATCCTTTCTAAGAAAAAAATCTCCTTCAACATTTTCATAACCTGTTTTGAATATATTGTATGAATATGTTTCTGAAATAGCTAGATTATAAAAGTTTACAATACCCAATGAACTTGATTTTAATGTATCAATTCCCAAAATAACACTTGCTTTATTAACCGGAGTTGTTCCTCTTTTTAACCGGAATTTGACATTTGCAGCTGAGGGGATTAAATGATACTGAATAATAGTATCTGATATTATTTCAATATTACCTGATATGGTTAGATAGGAATCATGGGCAATTGAAAATGCATAATTTCCTTCCATTACCTCAAACTCAACTTTACCAGAGCTATTCGTAACCTCTGATAATTCGCCTAAGGAAACAGATGCGTACCATATAGCATTATTCGAATTGGAGTCGAAAACTTCAAACATTACATTATACTCTTTCTTTGCTAAATAAAAAGTAAGAGTTGTATCACTATAAATAGATACTTGCTTATTTTCAACAGTATGGTAATAAATTTTATCCAGGTTAATTATTAACATTTCCGGAACATCAGTAAAACTGGTTCTGCCGGTAATATCTGTGGTTTTGAGTTCTTCATATACTTTTACCTCACATTGGTCAATCGGTTCCAGTGTAATCTCATCTAGTATTAAAATATTGATGGAATAGGAATGTTTGTTCGTATCAATATTTATTCTTCTGTCCAATTGATCGAGGTACAACGACCATGGACGAAGTCCATCTCCCTCACCAACACCTTCGTGAAAATCGCGAGGTGCTGTATTATACTGGTAGCCATTAATTGCACTTGCTATAGGATCAATTTTTATATTATCGGCAGGGCCTGAAGTGCCTATTACATAACCCCAACCATATTGTTTTGATTCAATTATGTAATCACGGTTAGGATGATATGCTTCTCCAATTGTATTGTAAAAAACCGATTGAGTTGATGAGTAACCATGAATAGCATCCCCACCGTAGGGCCTGAATGTAGATTCAAGGTAGTCGCCATTTACAGTAAATACGTCAAACAGGTTTGACATACTCAGGTACATATGGAAATCGCTTGAGTATTTTGAATTTTCACCAATACAATTATGAATTACATTTCCGTTACTGTAAGGATATTTGAAATCGTAGTTATGCCGGCTGTGGTTTGCCCTGCTGTTTTTGATAAGGCAGTCATTCGAACTTAAAGTATACATGTATCCATTCCCGCCACCACCTTCATATTGAGGTTTCTGGAAAAAGCACGAATCGACAGTTATGTTTTTACAAAGATTTAGTAAAAGGCAGTTTGATAATATATGAACATCATCATCGTTCTCTTCCGGAAGATAAGTATGTACATTCTTTACCCAACAATTTTGGCTGTATTTAAAGTGTATTATGTGAGAATAGTGTACATCATATGCTCCCGTTCCATTTTCGGTATACGATTCCTCGTCCCATCCTGTTTTATCACTTTGTTTATTTCCAATACTAAGGTTTTCAATCCCTGATTCTTTT
>JABMQB010000531.1 GCA_013203525.1 Mariniphaga sp. | reverse complement strand
TTGCTGGCATAATTTGAGTTGGCGCGCAGCGTATCAGCCGCACCCCACAGCCGCTTTTCAAGCGCTTCGATATGTTCTAATTGCGCCACATTTACTCCGTTCGTGTTTGTCGAAATGGCTAACACTTAGTTCACCCGCCATATCCGTGCTCCTTGCCAGATTTTATTTTTGCCGAAGGCGAAAATCTGGCAATCCCGTAGCTAGGTCGGGTGAAACGGCTTATATCTCTATTCTTCCTCGTTTAATAGATTGTAGTGTTCCAGTTCATCATATACGGATGTTAGTTCCTGATTCAATTGTGTAATATATTCTTTTGAAATATGAACATATAAATCATTCGCTTCATCCTGAAATTCAAAGTTAAACGGCCCATTTTTTAAATATTTTAATAATTTATTAAATACCGATTTAACTTTTTTAGGGTCATCTTCTGTTAAAGATATTTCAAGTGAGCCTTCATCCAAATTGAGCACGAGAAATTTATTATCGCCTCTGGTTACAATTTCAGCTTTATGTATTTCCATATATTTTACCTCTTTCCCCAAAGGCTTCTTCGCCACCTTCCAAAATTTTCATACTTGTTAGTTTCCAATCAATACTATCATTTTCATCATTAATATTTATTAGGTTATTAGAAAATGGATTTCCAACAAATGTACTATAATTATTTATATCATGTTTTCTAAATATGGAATTGTAAGGAAGTGTCCTGACCGCAATGTTTGCGTCGTGAGTTGAAATAAAAATCTTTTTCCCCACCCTAGCTTTATCTTTGATCATGGGAACAATTACGTCACTAATGTAATCGTTTCCTAAACTTTTTTCAGGCTCATCAAGAATGTAAATGTCTTTCTCCTGGTTTAACTCATTATGTAGCAATAGCATTGTTGATTCACCATTCGAAGGCTTGTATTTATTTCTGTCTATTTTAAAACATTTTTTTATTAATAATAACTCGTGAATTGTATTAATTCCCTCAATGTATTCGATTGATTTCAAATTGGCGATTTTTTCAAACAGCCTATCAGTTAGAATGTTATCTAAAATATTCGATATGCTCCTTGAAAATTCTTTTTGAGGAGTTTTATTGACACCTGAGACCGATTTGTAATCACCTTCGATTACTGTTCCATCTTGAATTACAACACTCGTATCGCAAACCAAGGTCCCCTTACGCCCTAAATCACCAACAGTTTCAGGTATAATTTTAATCTCTGAAATTATATTATCATGAATTTTTTTCGTTGTCCTTCCAATATTGATTCTATTTAGAGCATACTCTTGAAAGCCTGTTGATGTGGGTTTCGGAGGTGAATTTGTTTTTTTTGCGATTTCGTTTTTTATGGTTTCAATTAAGTTGTTAAACAAATTATCGACTTTAGAATCGAAAAAGTAGTCGTGTTTTTTTGTATAGATTTCTTTTGAAACTATTGCCAATACCTCAAGCAAATTGTCATATGTTTTTGGGGCAACTAATTCTTTGAAAAAATCATCCTCAGTAACAAAATCAATAAAGTCTATTATTTTGGTTGAGACTCTATCTGAAGAACTAAAATTTCTTTCATTTGATTGAGTGTTCAGTGGGGTGAAGTCTTTTATTTTGATTTTTTGCGCTTTTTTATTGGTAAGTTTAATTGAATAATGGTCTCGGTAACTAGATAATTTTGTTACATCCTTTTCCCTTGAATTTTTCAGGTCTTCAATTTCATTTGTACAATAATCTATTCCTTGTTCATTTAAGTTAATTACAAAGTCATTTCCTTTTAGATCGTACGTTTCCTCTAATATTTCTGAACTTGATTCAAACACATTTGCCTCAATTCCATTATCAGTATAATGCTTTGCTATGGCTTCCAAGATTTTTGTTTTCCCCGTTCCCTTTGACCCAAAAAAAATATTGATGTCATTATAGAACGTAAATTTCAAGACTGTATCATCTTCGAATGGCTTAATGCTAATTGTTTCCGGTGTTTTATCATTTAGAATTGTGTTTATGGTTGATTCATCCTTTTCTAATAATAAGCAAAATTGTTCAAAACTTGCCACCGGCAATCGAAGTTCCGGTAACTGTTCTGCATATTGTTCATAATCATCCCAGTTTTGTAAATCTGAGCCATAAATTGATCTATGGCCATGACTGATATAAATACCTGCTGAAATTGCATTGGTCGCTTCCTTTAATACCCTATTTTTGATTTGAGTCTTATCAACTATTTTTTGAATACTTTCATCAGGCAAATCAGGTATTTTTTGGAGATAATGAGCAATATATACAGGATTAAGGGAATCAAACCCGGTTATCATATCTTCAATTGAAATAACAAAGGTATCTGTAGTAGTATCTGCAACTATTTCTGAGACAACTTTACCAAATTCTTCTGACTTAGTTGGTGACACGATTACAATCAAGTGTCCCCTTTGTTCGTTATCAATGACATCCAATTCAATCCCAGGCCATATTTGAACCTCATCTTCAACTTTTTCACTAAATTCTTTATATTGATTTAAATCAAAATCATTGTGATTTGTAATAGCGACAATTTTCACGTCAGTTGAAGTAAGAGTTTCATGAAATTTTTCAGCATCAACATTTCGAGTAATTGCATCACCTGATTTTGTTTTTTTCGTATGTACGTGTAAATCAATTTTCATTTTTTACTCCGTAAATCAGAGATATAACGCCAAAATCAGCGGCGCGGTTCTTTCCCGTCCGCTGCATTTACTCGTTAGCATTTTGTCCTAATATGTTTTTTTTGCACCACCGAGTAA
>JABMQB010000530.1 GCA_013203525.1 Mariniphaga sp. | reverse complement strand
TTTGTTTAGACTTTTTATTAATCTTAAAAATTTGAATGTTCCGAATAATTCTATTATAAAATCAAGTTCTAACCATCTATGGGCAAATTCGTTTTTTATTTTCTGAAATATTTTTTATACTTTTGTTTTGCAGCATGATGTTATGTTTTGAAATACATGGTTAAATTACAACATATTAGTTTTTTAACCAAACATTCGTGCTGCTTTCTTTTACTATTTAATATTAATAATTTTTGTTTTATATTTGTGCGAAACATTAGTAAACTTATTGCATCTGGAATATGTGACTAAGGTGGCGAAGCTATGTTAAGTTCAAGGGGTTTTTCGTATTATCCAAAATTACAAATTTACTTTCAAAGTCAATCAGAAATTTTATTCTTTAAGACCACAAAAAAGTTAGTCTTGAACGGGGCAAGTTATCGTTAGATTTTTCGGTGGGGGGGATATGAAAGTATGGTAATTGCGTAATGAAATCCGGTAGTAAAAAAATAGTATCCACTACATTATGTTTTTGTTAACAGACTATGAATAAACTTGAAAAGTGCTTCCATAAAACAACAAAAGGGTAATGACCAAATGGTCAAATTATTTTGAAATTTATGATAGACATTTCCACTCATTAAAAAAAAGAAAATTACACTTCTGGAAATCGGAGTGGGTCATGGAGGTAGCCTACAGATGTGGAAATCATATTTTGGTGAAAGGGCACAAATAATTGGCATTGACATTGTTCCGATATGTAAAACTATTGAAGAAAAACAAATAGAAATTCATATCGGCTCTCAATCCGACAGGATTTTCCTATCGGAACTAAAAAACAAAATACCACTTCTGGACATTCTTATCGATGATGGAGGCCATTTGATGGAACAGCAAATCACAAGTTTTGAAGAAATGTTTAGTCACATCAAAGAAAATGGCGTGTATTTGTGCGAAGATTTATGCACATCATATTGGGAAGAATTTAATGGTGGACACAAACTGCTAAACACGTTTATTGAATACAGTAAAAATTTCATTGACTACCTGAATGCCAATCATTCACGGGAAGACAATCTTAGTATAAACGAATTTACTCGATCAGTCAATTCAATCCATTATTACGACAATGTTTTGGTGATAGAAAAAGGAAAAAATGAAACAAATCAGGTTTTATTTTCCGGAAAAACTAAGTTACCTGGCTATTAATTTTATACAAATAAATTATTCATTGGGAAAATTCTATTGGGAAAATTAATGATAATCAATTTATAGCGGATTAAATAAATATAATCTCAAAACCTATGCAAAGTAAAAGGCAAAAACAGTTTTATGATAAATGTTCCATGCTCGGATTTAATATTGATAAGCAATATTATTGGTACCATACAATCAATTTAGGCAACGAACTTATCACTCCAGGTGTATTCGATTTCAGGGGAAACATAGCCAAATATTTTTTTCTTGAGAACATGCATGGGGTTTCAATATTAGATGTTGGTGCAGCCACAGGTTTTTTCTCTTTTGAATTTGCCCGGAGGGGAGCTATGGTTACAGCCACAGAGTTGCCGTCTTTACTGGAACTCGACACTTTTCCGGGGCAAAACATAAAAGATGTTCTGAATAAGGCTACAAAACACGCTTCAGGTTATGTGTATCAAAAGCCGGAACAACTAGACTCGGAACTCCTCTATAAATTGCTACTTTTAGAGCCTTTTACATTTTGCAACCAACATCTTGAACTTAAAATACCCAGACGTTTTGTGAATATTTACAATTTTTCAGAAGAAACACTCGGTCAGCCTGCTTTCGACTGGGTTTTTATCGGTGATGTATTGCTTCATACCATTGATCCCTTTAAAGCCCTGGCATCAGCGGCAAAAATGTGTTCCAACACTCTTGTCATAGCACAGCATATTTCAGATTCGCCGGACGATCGGCCCCTTATGCTGTATATTGGTGGCGATAACCTCGAAGATGACGTTTCTGCCTGGTGGAGGCCAAACCTGAGTTGGTTTCAACATGTCCTGAAAAAATTGGGTTTCAGATCAATAGAAGTTGTTGGAGGTTTTAATGATAAATATTTGCCCAACGGAAATTCCGAAAGTAAAACTGTAATTCATGCCCGGCGATAAGTGGCGGTTTTTACTTATTTTTGAATTTGTAAAAATGAAAACCTTCTCGCGTAGGCTATTGAATATGATTCATAAAATGAAAGAGGAAAACGATATGTCCCTTTTCGTCTTCTGGCCAAAATCAGAACCTGAAACAGACTATTTTGAGCAGCAATACGCGCTTAAATTTTGTAAAATTTATTTACATGATTCTCTTCAAAAACATAACCTTCTCTTCAATTGGGCTGATGTTGATTATGGAGGAACAGAAACACCGCATCATCAACTTACAAAGTATGTATTGGTCATTAAAGACCCTTTAGTCATATTAAACGGAACAATGTCAAGTAGGCAAGGGGAATTTCACCCCGAGCCTCTCACAGAACCGTACGTGACAGTCTCCCGTCATACGGCTCTTGTTATACAAATCTACGAAATAAAACTTAGTAACCAACTTGCCAATGAT
>JABMQB010000529.1 GCA_013203525.1 Mariniphaga sp. | reverse complement strand
TGCTTATCCTCTAATTGATTGTCGGGATTTAACAGGTGAAAGGAACACCAATCAAATCCGTATTCTCTAAAAATTCATTACGTTACCAAGACTTTAACGGAACTATCTCAACTTTTATGATGCTTCGTACGGGACACCGTTGAGAAAGGTTTCCCGGGAAACAGTCAGTAACTTAATCTTTTGACTAAGCTGCTAACGCGTAATTATAGTTATCGCCATTTATTGGCTTTTGAGAATTAGTTTTTTACCATTGGTACCCTTTCGGGACGAGCCATATTCTCAACGCTCGACATGCTTACATTATCACTTCCTTGCTGTCAAATCCGGTCAGCCCCATGATTAATGTAATATTTCAAAAATCGTACCCCTGTTTTAAAGGGGGTGCAAAGATACAAAAAAATTTAATAAAATGATAAAAAATACAGAATTTCGAAAATTATGACTATTTAAGAGGCTAATACTTCACAACCACCTTTGTTTTCCACTTCCCTGAAAGATAATAAATAAATGATAATATCATTCCAACTGCCCATGCAATAGGTATTCCCCACCAGATTCCGGTCACCCCTATTTCAAGTGAAAGGAAATATGAAACAGGTATCCTTATTATCCATAAAGCAATAAGTGTAATGAACATAGGCACTAAAGTTGCACCTGCACCTCTCATTACGCCATTAATAACAAACATTGTGGAAAAAATAACATAAAATGAACCTACAATGATAAGATATTGATAACCGATTTCTATCACATTTATATCAGATATAAACGCACCCATAATATATCTACCAAAAGATATTGCAATAATTGTAACCGATACCGAAATAACTGATGTCATGAATAAAGTTGCTTTTAATCCATTATTTACACGCTTAGGTTTATTAGCTCCTAAATTCTGACCAACAAATACAGACAGGGCATTTGCAAAATTCATAGCAGGCATTACTACAAACGAATTAATTCGCATAGCAACACTGTATGCTGCGATTGTATCAGTTCCAAACATATTTACAATTCTGAACAAAGCCAGCATTCCTAAAGCAACAAAAGTATTTTGAAATCCCGTTGGTAAGCCAATCCGCAAGCTTTTACGAAAAATATTTTTATCAAATTTCAATTTTAGAAATGAAAATTTTATCAGTTTGTGATATTTATTAAGATACAAAATAACAGATATAAATGCAAATCCCTGTGAAATTATTGTTGCTATTGCTACTCCGGATATTCCCCACTTTAATACAATCACAAAAAGTAAATCCAGCAAAATATTTATAATTGTTGAAATAATCAAAAAGATCAAAGGTGTAACAGAATCACCCAGACCTCGCAGAATAGCACTTGTACCATTAAAACCAAAAAATAATATTGCACCCGAAATAAAAATATTAAAATACTGAACTGCCTGAGGGATGATACTTTCGGGAAGGTCAATAAGACGAAAAATTTCCTTGCTGAAAATAATTCCGATAATGCTAATGATTATTGAAGCAAAAAACAGAAAAATATACAGGGTGTCAATTGCTTTTTTTACATTTTTAAGGTCTTTGGAACCAAAGTATTGAGCAATAACAATAGTTGATCCTGTTGCAATTCCGATTATAAACGACATCAAAGCAAATATCAACGGGAATGAAGCACCAACAGCACCCAGTGCTTCTTTTCCGAGATAATTCCCGATAATTATGCTATCAACAATATTGTATAACTGCTGAAAAACATTACCCAAAAGCATAGGCATTGCAAACCTGAAAATTAATTTGCTTTCTTTTCCTACGCTTAAATCTCTCATTATTTAATTTAAATTTTAAATTCGTAACAATAATTTTACAAAACAACAAAACTAACGATTTCCATTGATTTAGCTAAAATATTTATTATATTTGCAAAATAAGCAACAGCCCGTTCTATTGCCACGATACGTTTTACGAATCGGGGAGGAAAGTCGGGACAACACAGAGCACCATACTTCCTAACGGGAAGGCTCCGATATTTATCGGATACAGCAAGTGCCACAGAAAATAACAGCCTAAGCTCCTTTTTTTAGGAGGCGGCAATGGTGAAAACGTGAGGTAAGAGC
>JABMQB010000528.1 GCA_013203525.1 Mariniphaga sp. | reverse complement strand
CTGTAATACTTGTAACGCATGAACATGATATTGCAGCAATGACTCAAAAAATAATTCGCCTGAAAGATGGAGTTATTTCTGAAGTGATTAAAAATGGTGATCTCAGGGAATTTAAACATCAATACATGAAACAACTGGAATCTGCTTAACACCACCAGCAAAAGGTTGATGCAGATATAACTGTATTCTAAACTTATAACTTAAAACAGAAACAATGTTCGACATCGATAAATGGCAAGAAATTCTTGCTACCATAAAAAAGAATAAAATGAGAACCTTCCTTACCGGGTTTTCAGTTGCATGGGGTATTTTTATGTTAATGGTATTGCTGGGTGCAGGAAATGGTTTAAGCAACGGCGTTTCAGAAAATTTTATGCGCGATGCTGTAAACGGTATGTGGTTATGGAGTGGAAGGACAAGCATACCATACCATGGATTAAAAGAGGGCCGCGATGTTAAGCTTACCAACGCTGACTACGAAATGATTAAAGAACTGGAAGGAATCGACAAAACTTCAGGCAGGTATTATTTTTCAGGAAACCTTTTTTCATACGGAAAGGAATATGGGAATTATACTGCTATTACATGTCACCCCGACCTTCAGGAAGTGGAATCAATCGAAATTATAGAGGGACGGTTTATCAATCAGATAGACATTAATAAAACCCGAAAATCAGTAGTAATTGGTAAAGATATTTATAATGCTCTGTTTCAGGAAAAAGAAGCATTGGGTGATTTTATCAAAATAAATAATATAACTTTTAAAGTAGTTGGAATTTGTAAAGAAGGAGGAGGTACACGCCACCGCAATGCCTATATCCCGGTTACCACAGGCCAGAAAGTTTTTAACGGATCAAACAGGTTACATAATTTTGCTTTGACCATTGATGCTAAAACTATTGCAGAAAGCCAGGCAATTGAAGATAGGGTAAGAACAACATTAGCCCGTAAACATAAATTTGATGAAACCGATGAATCAGCCCTGGGTTCTTACAACAAACTTGAAGATGTAATGGAAACAATGAAAATTTTCCAGGCAATAAATATTTTTATTTGGATTATTGGAATAGGTACTTTAATAGCAGGAATTGTTGGAGTAAGTAACATCATGTTGATTATTGTAAAAGAACGTACCAAAGAGATTGGTATCAGGAAAGCAATTGGTGCATCTCCCTCTTCAGTGGTTGGATTAGTTTTACTTGAATCAATTTTAATTACAACTGTAGCAGGTTATATAGGATTAGTTCTGGGAACCGGATTAATGGAAGGGCTTAATTTAATAGTAGAACAACAATATGCTGCTTCGGCTGCCACAAACGGGGGTAACGGTGAAACCATTTTTCGTAACCCAACTGTAAGCATTAATGTGGCTATAGCCGCCACTTCCTTGTTGGTTATTGCAGGAACAGTTGCAGGTTTTATACCAGCCAAAAGAGCAGCGCGTATCAACCAATTGAAGCCTTACGAGACGAATAACATTAAACAAAAACAAGAAATACAAAGCCATGTTCGATTTAGACCTTTGGAAAGAAATATTAAGTGCCCTGAAAAAAAACAGGCTCCGGAGCTTTATGACAGCCTTCGGTGTATTCTGGGGAATTTTTATGCTGATAATTATGTCGGGAGCAGGGCGTGCACTTGAAAATGGTGTTATGGATGGCATCAAAGCTTTTGCATCCAACTCGGCCTTTTTCTGGACCGAGCGCACCAGCAAACCTTTTAAAGGTTTCCAACGGGGAAGGGCATGGAATTATACCAATACCGATATTGAATACATTCGCCAAAATGTTAGCGATGTAGAATACCTTTCGCCACGTTTATTCGGACCTGAAACACAGGGTGGCGATAACACAATCCGCGGAAAAGAAACGGGTGCTTTTAATATTTATGGCGATTACCCCGATTTTTACAAAATTGATCCCTGGACCCCAATTAAAGGGAGGCTTTTAAACGAGATTGATATCCTTCATAACCGTAAAGTTTGTGTTATTGGAGAACGGGTTGAAGAGACAATGTTTGATAAAAATGAAGATCCGATTGGGGAATATCTGAAAATTAGTGGTGTATATTTTCAGGTTGTGGGTGTTGTCCATGCCGAAACGCGGGTAAACATAGGTAGCGGACGTAAAAAAGAAACCATTATGATTCCTTTTACGACCATGCAAAAAACTTTCAATTATGGCGATGTAGTCCATTTCTTTTCGGTGACATCCGATCCGGGAGTACCGGTAAGCCATTTGGAAGAAAAGCTTAAAAATTTGCTGAAAAACAGGCATAAAATAGCTCCTGACGATGTTCAGGCTATTGGTTCATTTAATATTGAAGTTGAATGGGTAAAATATATGGGACTTTTTAACGGGATTCAGATTTTAACATGGATTGTTGGGATCGGAACTTTATTCGCTGGTATAATTGGTGTAAGTAATATTATGCTTGTTATTATTAAAGAACGTACACAGGAAATAGGTATTCAACGGGCAATTGGAGCTACACCATCAAAAGTAATAATGCACATTGTTGCCGAAAGTGTATTCCTTACGGTCATGGCTGGTTATATTGGCTTGGCTCTTGGAGTTGGAATACTTGAATTGTTAAATATGGCACTCGAATCAGGGGGCGATGAAATCTTTTTCCGCAGGCCTGAAATCAGTTTTAAAATGGCAGTTGCAGCCATTATGATATTAGTAGTTTCCGGAATATTTGCCGGGCTTATTCCTGCACGGAGAGCTGTTCGAATCAAACCAATTGATGCTATAAGGGATGAATAATTAAAAGATAATATTAAACAGAAATAAAGAAAACAATTAACAAACTAAGCTGAGGGGTAAAACCTAAAGTACAAAAAACAAAAAACATGAAAAAGGTATTTAGAATTTTAATGATTGTTATAATAATTGGAGCATTCGGAGGGACTTTGTTCTTCTTGTATAACAAATCAAAAAACAAAACGGATATATATGAAACAAAAAATCCGTTTATGAGCGATGTAATAAATAAAACAGTTGCAACTGGTTCAGTTGTACCTCGTTTTGAAATTGAAATTAAACCTCAGGTATCTGGCATCATTGATGAACTTTTTGTTGAAGCTGGCGACAATGTTTCAAAAGGGCAGATTGTAGCACGCATCAAAATCATCCCCGATATGGTAAATCTTAATGCTGCGGAAACTCGCCTTAACCGTGCAAAAATTAATCATGAAGATGCGCAGATTGATTATGAAAGAATGGAAAAACTTTTCGACAATAATGTAATTTCTTACGAAGAATTTAAAAATGCAAAAGTTGCTTTTGATTCTGCTAAAGAAGAATGGTCTGCAGCCGAGAATAATCTCGAATTAATTAAAAATGGTGTAACAAAAAAGGCAAAAGATGCTACTAATACACTTGTTCGTTCTACTATCGAAGGCATGGTGCTGGATGTACCTGTAGAAGTTGGAAATTCAGTAATTCAGTCGAACACCTTTAACGAAGGTACAACTATAGCTTCGGTAGCCGATATGCAGGACATGATTTTTGAAGGAAAAGTTGTTGAAACTGAAGTTGGAAAAATCAGGGAAGGAATGCCAATAGAACTTGAAATCGGAGCTATCGACAAAGAAAAATTTGCTGCAGCACTGGAATATATTGCACCAAAAGGAGTAGAAGAAAACGGTGCTATCCAGTTTGAAATTAAAGCAAATGTACAGTTAAAAGAGGAGCAATTTATAAGGGCTGGTTACAGTGCCAATGCAAACATTGTCCTCGAACGGAAAGACAGCGTGATGGTAATACCCGAAGGTTTGCTACAATTCGATGACGACTCATCATATGTTGAAATTGAAACAGCCGAACCACAGATATTTGAAAAGAAAATGGTTAAAACGGGCTTATCGGATGGAATAAATATTGAAATTACCGATGGACTGTCGATTAAAGACAATGTTAAAGGTGATAAAACTGATCCGAATAAAATAAATGAAGAAGCATCAACTCAGGGATAGTACATATTGTATATAAACGTTATTTGAGTAATTTTAGCTTCTAGTTATAACTTCAACATAAATATTATGAAACTACTTATTAAAGTTTTGCCAGGTTTATTCTTAATGATTTTCACTTTTACCTCTATTGCGCAAGAAACCTGGTCGTTACAAAAATGCATCGATTATGCATTGGATAATAATATCCAGATCAAACAACAGGAATTAAATTCCGATTATCAGGGCAACCTTGTAAACCAGGCAAAATCAAATCGGTTACCAAATTTAAATGCCCAATTTGGCAATAATTTTAATTTTGGTAGATCATTACAATATGATAATACATATGAAAACGTAAACTCAATGAGTTTGTCTGGTGGTATGGGAGCCAATGCAACCCTTTATAACGGATTTGTTTTAAAAAATACAATCGAGCAACGTGAACTCGACCTTCAGGCTAGTTATCAGGATTTACAAAAAGCAAAAGATGATATAATGCTAAGTATTGCAGCATCATATCTCGAAATTTTGTTTGCCGAAGAATTAATTCTGGTAACCGAAGCTCAAATGGAAGTTACCCAGCAACAGATTAACCGCACACAACAATTAGTTGATGCCGGGAGCCTGGCGAAAGGATCATTGCTTGAAATAGAGGCTCAGTTAGCTCAGGAAGAACTTCAATTTGTAAACGACCAAAACAGAGTACAGTTGGCATATCTCAATTTATACCAGTTTTTAGAGTTACCAATTTCAGAAAGTTTTGTGATTGAAAAACCGGATCTGCCCGAAATCGGATCGGCAATTGCAACTATGAATTCCATCGATGTTTTTAATAATGCATTAAACTTACGCCCTGAAATAAAAGCAGCACTTTTACGGGTAGAGAGTATGAAAACACAACTTGATATTGCAAAAGGCGCTCAATACCCCGACCTAAGTTTTGGTGCAAATTATTACAACAACTATAACGATAATTATCAGTCATATAATCAAATTACCGGCGAAACATCTGTAATTCCATTTGCCGATCAGATAAAAAACAATGAGAGATATGGATTTGGATTTACATTAAATATCCCGATTTTTAACCGCCATCAGGTTAAAAACAATATTTCAAATTCTAAACTTCAGGTAATCGATTACGAATACCGCCTTCAAACTTCAAAAAATCTTCTTAGGAAAGATATAGAACAGGCTTACACCAATGCATTAGCTGCATTAAACCGCTACATATCAAGCGAAAAAGCTGTAAGCTCAATGCAGGAAGCATTCCGGTATATCGAAGAAAAATTTAACGTTGGTATGGTTAACTCTGTTGAATTTAACCAAAGTAAAAATAACCTGTCAAGAGCTCAATCGGATCTTTTGCAGTCGAAGTATGAATATATTTTCCGGACTAAAATTCTTGATTTTTACAACGGCGTAAAAATAGAATTATAATATAAAGGGCAGATTTAATTATCTGCCAATTATGCTTGAACATTGTTTTTTGTGCCCGTACCAGATGGTGCGGGCTTTTTTATTGGTATTAATTTCTTGTAACTTTGAAGGTCAATAATAAAACTATTAATAATGAGAACATTTTGGAGATCAAAACTGACTTTTGTAATCGGCTTACTAATTCTTATTGGTTGTCAGAACAACTCCCAACCGGTTGAAAAAGAAAAAATTATTGACAAATTCCTATCCGAATGTTTCTCAAAAGGATTTTTAAACGGAAATGTATTGGTAGCTGAAAAAGGTAAAATCATTTATCAAAAAGCATTTGGAATAAGTGGAGATGAATCTCCATTAACTTTGGAATCGCAATTCAGATTAGCATCGGTAAGCAAACAGGTTACAGCAATGACTATTATGATGTTAAAAGAAAAAAGATTACTATCATTTGAAGATCCGGTTAAAAAATATATTCCTGAACTTCCGTATGAAGGTGCAACAATCAGGCATCTTTTAAATCATACATCCGGATTACCAGATTATGTAACTTTATTAGAAGAAAAATGGAAGCCCGAATTAAATCCAGACGATAGAAATCGGACAGTTGATGGAATAGAAGAAATTTTAAAAACCATCGTTGAACACAAACCTGAAGGATTATTCGAAGCGGGTGAAAAATATGAATACAGTAATACCGGTTATGTATTTTTAGCCATCATAATTGAACGAATTTCCGGAATCCCTTTGCATCAGTTAATGAAAGAAAACATTTTTGATCCACTCGAAATGAACAATACTTTTTTGACAAGTCCTGTTAGAAAAGATCCGCTTAAAAACAGGGTAAGAGGATATTATTTATCAGAGGATAAAAAAGAAATCGTACTAAACGATTTCAGTTTTCTAAATTCCGCTCAAGGCGATGGTGAAATTTTTTCAACAGTTAACAATCTTTATAAATGGGATCGTGCTCAATACACCGAAAAATTAATTTCGAAAAAAACTTTAGAAGAAGCTTACACTACAGGTGTTTTAAACAACGGGGCAACCACACATTATGGTTTTGGTTTAGATATTGGAAAGTCAAAATCATATAAAACTCTGATCTCGCATGGCGGAGGCTGGTTGGGTTTCAGAACATGGATTGGAAGAGAAATTGATGATAATAATACTATAATTGTGCTGACAAATAATTCCACTAATCATTTGTCAGTAATTACCGAAGGATTACAAAATATTCTTCACAATAAACCCTATAAAATACCTTAATTGGAAAGTTGATTAATTCAAGTTATTTTCTTCAATGTAATAATTACAATTTGGGTATATTTGCTCTTCAAACCTAAATCAATTTTAAGAAAAATGAAATATATTCTTTTTGCCGTTATCATTCTACTGTCTTTTCTTAACTTATCAGCCCGAACAATTCTAATATCAAAACAAGACACTGTTACTGATACATTTAATAAAAACTTTGTATTAAATATTAAAAAAGCAATTTCTCCGATAGAAATTGATGGTTTGCTTGAAGATCCGGATTGGAAGGCAGCAGAAAAAACCGGTAAATTTTACAGAGTATTACCGGTTGACACAGGCTTTGCACATCAACAATCTGATATTTTAATGATTTACGACGAAAAAGCACTCTACCTCGCCATGACCTTTTATGATACAATTCCCGGCAAACGAATTATGGAATCGTACCGTCGTGATTTCAGTTTTGGGAACAATGATAACCTTCTTGTTTTTTTTGACACCTTCCTTGATCAAACAAATGGTTTTTCTTTTGGGGTGTCTGCTTCGGGTGCTAAATGGGACGGAACTATGTCTGATGGTTCCAGGGTAAACCTCGATTGGGATTGCAAATGGGAATTGGAAACAAAACATTATCCTGATAGATGGGTAGCCGAAATGCGGATACCATTTAAATCAGTTCGTTATCCAAAAGATAGTCGACAATGGAATGCTAATTTTAGCCGATTGGATTTAAAGTCGAATGAAAAATCGGCATGGGCTCCTGTTCCAAGGCAATTTCCAACAGCATCATTGGCTTATACCGGTGTTATTAAATTTGAGGATGTACTCCCAAAATCAAAAACCCAGTTTTCATTAATTCCTTATTTATTCGGAAGTTTCTCAAATAATTACGAAGCAAATACCGGAGCTGAATACAATAAAGATTTCGGCTTTGATGCCAAAGTTGGGATCTCCTCATCCATGAACCTTGACCTGACTTACAATCCTGATTTTGCCCAGGTTGAAGTCGACAGGCAAATCACCAATATCGACCGCTTTGAATTGTTCTTCCCCGAAAAAAGGCAATTCTTCCTGGAAAACAGCGACCTGTTTGCGGGATATGGAAATCGTTCAGCAACGCCATTTTTCTCCCGAAGAATAGGATTGGATGCACCTGTGCTAGCCGGAGCTCGCTTAAGTGGGAAAATAGGCAACAATTGGCGGCTGGGTTTTATGAATATGACAACTCGCAAAACAGATGACCATCTGGCAAGAAATTACACTGTATTTTCTCTTCAAAAAAAAGTTTTTACCCGGTCCAATTTTGGTTTTATTTTAATAAACAAAGAATATTTAAACCAAGCTAATGGATCAGATTTATTTAATCGGGTAGCAGGAGTTGATTACAACCTTGCCAGTAAAGACAATATTTGGACAGGGAAATATTATTACCACCGTTCATTTGAGCCCAACAATCCCGATAAACAATATTCGCAGGGAGCATCGCTAGGGTACAGTACCAAAAATATTCAGGCACATATTTTTCAAAGGTCGGTTGGTGAAAATTTCAGGGCCGAAACCGGATATGTGCAACGTACTGGTTATAATTTTATCAGCCCCGATATAAGCTGGCTTTTTGTTCCGAATAAACGTGTAGTAAGCCATGGTATAACTTTCGAAAGCGACTTATATTTCAATCCGGATTTTCACAAAATAGAACATGAAAATACCGTTTCATATATGTTTAATTTTCAGGACAGGTCATCATTTACAGCTGGTTATAAAGACTTCTTTGTTGAACTTCAAAATGATTTTGATCCGACCCATGTAAGCAATACCAGTTTGCCCGCAGGAACCAGTTATAATTTTGGCGGATTTTATACAGTTTACCAGTCGACTCGAAAAACAATGTTTAACTGGCAGGCTGAAGCTGCGACCGGGAATTTCTACAATGGTAAGTTAAGTTATATCGACGGGCAGGTAGGATACCGCTACCAACCGTACTTAAACCTTGCAGTTAATTTCAATTATACCGATATGAACCTTCCGCAACCATTTGAGCATACAAAATTCTGGTTGATTGGGCCCAAGCTTGATATCACTTTTACCGATAAAATATTCCTATCGACTTTTGTACAATACAACGAACAAATCGATAATATGAATATTAATGTGCGGTTTCAATGGAGATACCAACCTGTATCAGATTTATACGTCGTTTATACCGATAATTATATTCCGGGAAACTGGACATCAAGAAACAGGGCATTAGTTGTTAAACTAACTTATTGGTTAAACTAATTTTTTATTAAACAGATAAGGTTTTAATATTCGGGATGTTACATTTAAAGCTTCAGGTTCATCCCGAAATCTTTTTACTATTAAGAAATTCCGTTATATTTGCCTTCCGCATAAACAAAAAAGCGGTTAATTATTTTATATTTGAAAGAATTTATTTAAACAATAATTAAAATGAAGGTATCGGTAATTGGAGCTGGAAATGTTGGAGCCACATGTGCACAAATTATTGCTCAAAAAAATATTGTTAACGAGGTTGTTTTAGTAGATATAAAAGAAGGATTGTCGGAAGGGAAAAGCCTTGATTTATGGCAAACTGCGCCTGTAAATTACTACGATACCCGAATAACAGGTTCAACAAATGATTACACAAAAACCGAAGGTTCTGAGGTAGTTGTTATCACATCAGGAGTACCAAGAAAACCAGGCATGAGTCGTGACGACCTGATTTCGATTAATGCTGGAATTGTTAAAAGCGTTACCGAAAATGCAGTTAAATACTCACCTGATGCAAAGATCATTATTGTTTCAAATCCGCTGGATGTAATGACATATGTAGCATATAAAACATCAAAAAAATCAAAAAATGTGGTAATGGGAATGGCAGGCATTCTGGATACTGCCAGATACCGTGCTTTCCTTGCTGAGGCTCTTGATATTTCACCACGCGATATTCAGGCATTACTTATGGGAGGCCATGGCGATACTATGGTTCCCCTTCCAAGGTATACAACTGTTGCCGGTATTCCGGTAACCGAACTTATTGATGAAGAAACATTAAATGCCATAGTTGACCGTACCAAAAAAGGTGGCGGCGAATTGGTTAACCTTATAGGAACCTCAGCCTGGTATGCCCCGGGTTCGGCCGCAGCTCAAATGGTTGAAGCTATTGTTATGGATCAAAAAAGAATCTTCCCGTGTTGTATTAAATTGGAAGGTGAATTTGGATTAAATGATATGTTTGTAGGAGTTCCGGTTAAATTAGGAAAGAATGGTGTTGAAAAGGTAATTGAAGTTAAACTAAACAAAGAGGAAAAACAATTACTCAACGACTCTGCAAATGCTGTTAAAAAAGTAATGGAAGTGTTGGATGGAATGAATATTCTGTAAATTGTACAATTAATATATAGCAGAACGGGTGGTCTGAAAGGTCATCCGTTCTTTGTTTCTATAAAGTATTTTAAATAGTCAGGCTAAATTATGATGTGAATGACCAGTTAAATAAAGATATTAATTTTCAGAAAAAGGAAACTCCCATCCAAAATTAATCCCAAAGTAAATACTTGACTTATAATAATCAAACCAATTTTCTATTATCCTATACTTAATAAAAGAAGAAATATTAAGCCGTTCATTTTTTATCCCTTCCTTACTAATTCCAAAATCAAAATACAAATCAACATAAAGCCAATCCTTATCTGAATAATTATCCAACCTTGTGTAACCTTCTTTGTCCCATCCATTACTTAACCCATTGAAAAAAGTAAATTTTAAAAATTTTCCTGTGCATAAACCTCCAGTAATAAAAAATCTACTTTTCGAGTGATCATTAATTGTTTTCCTAAGTAGTAAGGGGAAATTTACCTCACTAAAATAAAATTTATGATTTCCCGCTTTTTTGGAATGCATTATACTGCTTTGAAAGGAACTTCCAATCAAAATCTTTGACGACTCTTTTACTTTCAAAGTATAAAATCCTTCTATTCCCGCCCCAAATGAATAAGTAGATTCATCGATGTGTAATTCATTATTCCTGTCTCTCAAATAAGATAATAAAATCCCGTTGACTTCGAATCCGCTTTTATTTTGGGCATTTGTGATTAAACAATTACAAAAAAGATTAAAAAAAATAATCCAAAAAACAGCTATAAAATGCTTCTCCTTTTTAATTAATTTTGGAAAACCAAAAATATTAGTCATGGGTTATCAATATTCAGTTTATGTTAGTAAATAATATACTTTCAATACCTGTGAAATAATATTTCTAAAATAGTAATTTAAGTGTTTATCTTCAAAAATTATTTTTAACCTACATCATCTTATCCAATAATAGCAAATTATCATTCCATACAATTGTAATGACAGGATAAATATTGCTTTAGGAAAATACATCAACATGCTATGAAGTATACTGGTAGCCTCAGTATTACTTCAAGAAATTCATTGATTCCTCATCAACTTAAAAAGAATTATACAAGTTGCTTCTTAATAATTTTCCCTGAAAACCGCAGAATAATCACATCCTGTGAACAAATATCTTTTATATCCACCTAAAACAACAAGTATTTTAAAAGTGTTATACCAGTATGCCAGGTTACTATTTTAGGGAACAATAAAGTTCCGCAAATAAACAGGTTATACATAAAATTGAGTATATCCGAACAGTCCAAATTTAGTATCTGAATCTTTGCAAACCTGAAATGTTTAGGTATATTTGCTCCGCTCATTTATAAAGCAATGATAACCAAAATAAAAAAATCAAAAAAAGTAATTATAAGAATAGTTTTAATAGCTATTTTGGTTGGTGGTGCTTTTATTCTTGATAATTATTTTGAGACTCATCCTGTTAATATCGATTTAACAGAAAATAACGGAGGGCAACCAGTAAATACACAAGGGGCATTTGTATTATATAACCCTGTAAATTTCATGAATGTCAAACAGGATTTTCAAAAAGTCCCGTTCCGTATAATTCACTCCCAAAGGCAGGATAAATTTTTACAAAAACATCATCAACAAAGAAATTTTCATGCTTTAAAAGATGAATCATTAAAACAAAAAGTACCAATAGTATTATCATATCATTTTTTAGTATTTCGTGGTAATTACTCCAGCCTCCCGGATAATGAACCATCCAATTCTTAAATAACCAACTGGGATTTGATTTCATAGTATGTAATCTATTTCCCACTTTTCAATCAAATAAAATATTATAATTCTATAACAATTTAAAACTTATTACAAATGCAAAACAAAGGTGCAATTTTAACATTTGCAATTTTACTGGCAGCAGTTTGTTTATACCAGCTTACCTTTACTTTTAAGGCTAAGCAGGTTGAAGCTGATGCTGTAGAATATGCTCAGGGCGATCCTGTAAAAGAGGATATTTATCTGGATTCAATTTCAAGTGAAGTTATTTACAATTTTTTAGGAATTAAAAAATTCACATACAAAGATGTCAAAGAATTGGAGATGAACCTGGGGCTCGACCTCAAAGGTGGTATGAATGCTACCCTTGAAGTTGAAGTTGATGCACTAATCAGGTCGTTGGCAAATAATAGTACCGATTCGACATTTGTTGCTGCTATGGCACAGGCAAAATTAGAACAGAAAAATAGCCAGGAAGATTTTGTATCCCTATTTGCCAGGGCATTTTCTGAAATCGATCCTAATGCAAAACTTGCTGCTATATTTACTACTGTTGAATTAAAAGATGATATTCAATATAACTCTACAAACGAAGATGTTATTAGAGTTATCCGTAGGGAAACAGATGTAGCAATTGACAATGCATTCAAGATTATCAGTACCCGTATTGACCGTTTTGGTGTTGCCCAGCCAAATATTCAGCAATTACAAACCAAAGGGAGAATTCTGGTTGAACTTCCGGGTGTAAAAAATCCGGAAAGGGTTCGTAAATTATTGCAGGGAACTGCAATGCTTGAATTCTGGGAAACTTATGAAGTCACGGAAATCTATAATGATTATATACTTCCGATCAATGATAAGATTAAGGAGATGCAACCTTCAGTTGAAGATACTGCACCTACTGAAGGAGAAGTAAGTGAAGGCGAAGAAGCAATTGCTGATGTGGACACCAGTACAAGCACTTCACTACTTGATGAACTTGAAGCTGAATCAGCCCTTGATTCTACCGGTGCAGCCATCAACGATCTGGAAACATTCCGTGAAGATTATCCTTTCTTTGCGCTTCTAACTCCAATGACCGATCAGAATGGAAATCTTTTTCAAGGACCTATAGTTGGTACTGCTCATTTTAAAGATACTATCCAAATAAATAAATACTTAAATACTCCTCAAATAAAAAACCTTTTCCCAAGGAACTTAATTTTCCGTTGGGGTGCAAAAGCAGTTGATCCCGGTACCGAGAATTATTACAGGTTATTTGCGCTTAAAGTAACAACCCGCGATGGACAGCCGCCTTTAACAGGTGATGTTATTACAGATGCACGCCAGGATTTCGACCAGTTTGGTTCTTCTCCGGAAGTTGTTTTTAGCATGAATTCAGAAGGCTCAAAAACATGGCAACGAATGACCAAAGAAAACATTGGTAAATCAATTGCAATTGTTTTGGATGGTTATGTACGTTCGTTCCCAAATGTTGAGGTTGAAATAAGCGGAGGCCGTTCAAATATTACAGGAATTGAAAGTATCGAAGAAGCAAAAGACCTTGCCAACATCCTGAAATCAGGTAAAATGCCTGCTCCTGCAAGAATTATTGAAGAACAGATTGTTGGTCCTTCGTTAGGACAAAAAGCAATCAACAGTGGTATGTATTCATTCTTAATTGCTTTTGTGCTTGTACTGGTCTACATGTTTTTCTTTTACAGCAAAAAAGCTGGTTTTACATCCAATATTGCTTTGTTAGCCAACATGTTTTTTATATTAGGTATACTGGCTTCGTTGGGTGCAGTTTTAACACTTCCAGGTATTGCTGGTATTGTACTAACTATTGGTATGTCGGTTGATGCAAATGTGCTTATTTATGAAAGGGTTCAGGAAGAATTACGTGCCGGGAAAGGATTAAAACTGGCAATATCGGATGGGTATAAAAATGCCTATTCGGCCATTATCGATGGCCAGATTACTACTCTATTAACTGGGGTAGTTTTATATATGTTTGGTTCGGGGCCAATAAAAGGTTTTGCAACTACGCTTATTATTGGTATCCTAACTTCTCTTTTCAGTGCAATATTTATAACACGCCTGATTTTTGAATGGCAATTGTCAGGAAACAGAAAGATTACATTTACCTCAAAATCAACAGAATCATGGCTGCGTAATACTGCGATTAAATTTCTTGATAAAAGGAAAACTTTTTATGTTGTTTCAGGTATTTTAATTGTTCTTTCAATTGGTTCATTTTTTGTTCGCGGGCTTAATTATGGCATCGACTTTAAAGGTGGACGTACTTATGTTGTTCAATTCGACAATGATGTTTTGGTTGAAGATG
>JABMQB010000527.1 GCA_013203525.1 Mariniphaga sp. | reverse complement strand
TTGTTATATCTTTTTTGTTGCGGAAACAACTCTTTAAAGATACCAATGAGTCTTTTTAAAGGCAAACCCGTAAAACTTCTCTGACCACGTTCAGAGAACGTGGGTTTCTAATTTGAACTAAATGTATCAGGTTCAATAAAAACCTTCATCCAACTTTCACCTTTATAAAAGTTTTCCCAGTAAATTCCATCATTTTTATCATTGTAAATAATTTCCATTTCCTGCCCAACTTTTAAAGGAATTGCTAATGCTTTTGCTCCATTTAAAACCAGGTATTCACCGGTTAATAATAATTTCCCATTGGAATAAAACCGCTTCATTAATTTGACTTTTCTAAAAATTCACGAACTTCTGAATAAGATATTTTCTTATCGCTAAAAAATTCTTTCGCTTTCTCCGACTGAGGTTTTGATGCATTAAGTTGAAGCAATATATTTTGCAAATGAAGTTTCATATGCCCGGACTGAATACCATTTCCGATTAATGCAGTTACAGCAGAAAAATTACTGGCCAGGCCAGCAACCGCAAATATTTGCATTAATTGTTTTGCAGAGGGATTTTGTAAGATTTTCATGGCTAATTTTGCTAAGGGATGCAAATTTGTAATTCCTCCGACTGTTCCGATATTTATTGGTAGTTTTATTGAAAACCGGAATAAACCATCTTTGATTAACACACTTGTTAATCCCAAATAGTTTCCGGTTTAAGAAGCATAAGCATGCACATCTGCTTCTATTGCACGCCAATCATTTCCGGTAGCCAATGCCAGCGAATCTATCCCATTAAGTATTCCTTTATTATGGGTTACGGCGCGTGAAACATCAATCCTGGATATTAAAATTGCCTTTTCAAACTTATCTGCAAAATCAATGGCAGACATACCATTTATAATTCCTTCAAGTTTTTCCACAGGGCATTCTACAAAAGCCTCGACCAAACATTCGGGTGTATAATTTGAAAGAATTGCCATATTTATTTCAGGGGGTAAAATATCAGGAAACCGTTTAGAAAGAAACTCTTGTAAAATTTCAGCCATCTTTTCCAATACCGAATTGATGAAATTGGCACCCATTGCATCACCAGTCTCAAAATCAACATCCAATTGGAAGTAATATTTCAAATGCCTTGTTTTATCCAGTATACATATATTCGAAATCCCTCCGCCTCTTTCTTCCATTTTTTTGGCCAGGGGATAAATCTCTTTTAACAAACTTTCTTTCAATTCAGGGAATAAAGTTTTTAGTTCACTATAATCACATTCCCAGAAAAAATGTACCTGACCTTTTTTAACAGTACTCAAAACACGGGCTTTGAATCCTCCACGTGAAAACCAGACTTTTGCTGCTTTGGCTATTGCGGCAACCATTGAACTCTCCTCAGTTACAATAGGTAATACATATTTTTTTTCATTTATCTTAAAATTGGGAGCAATGCCAAATGGTAATACAAAATGTGAAATAGTATTTTCACTTAAACTATCAAAAATATGTGCTTCTTCTTTACCGTGCCAGGAATAACTCTCTAATTGACTGACCGAAATTCCTGATATTGATGAAAGCCATTCTATTTTTTTCCTTTTACCCCAGGTTGAAAATCCGTGGATATATCCTTCCAGTTTATTCTCACTCACTATTCCTGACTTTTAAATATGCTTCCGCAATTCGTAATCCTAATATCTGGCCTTCAACATATTTTTTAAGTTCATCATAACCCTTTGTTGCATATTTCAGAAAATTTACTCCATGACCATATATTGATAATAGGTTGCAGGTTTCAATCAAATAATAACCATCAAGAAAATTCTTTACTCCTCCGGAAATAATTATTTGTTTACAAACAATATCTTTCCCTTCTGAAATAATCCGGTTCACAAAAGCTACCATTTCTTCACCTGTATGCCCAACCTTTGTAAAAGGTTCATAACTTTGAATTCCTTCTCTTGCACGCAAGCTCTCCACTTTTGCAAAATTGGTTCCTCCGAATGCGGCAAATTCCACGGCTTCCAAAGGGAGTTGTAACAGTTGCCTCAAACTTTCAATTCCCATTCCCTGCCCCACTTCTTTAACAATGATGGGGAAATTGACTTTTTCTAATAATTCAGAAATAGTATAAACTGGTGATTTTTTAAACCTGTCGCCTTCAGGCTGGAACCATTCCTGCAACGGATTTACATGAATTACCAATCCATCAGTCCTTAATTCTGAAACAAGCCTTTTTATTTTATCAACTCTTTTTAATGCCAATAACTCTTCAATTTGAGCTACTCCCAAATTGGCGTAAAATGGTTGATCACCAATTTCATCGCGCAAGTCAAAATCATCCCAATGATCTTTATTATCCAACAGTTTTCGACATGATCCGAGCCCCATTCCCAGCCCAAATTCCTTGCACATTTTTGCTAAATTCCGGTTTATCAAACCTGCTTTTTCGGTACCTCCAGTCATGCTCGATATCCACAAAGGTGCTCCCATAGTTTTCCCCAGGAATAAAAACTCTTTTTTCAATTCAACTGGATGTGCTCTTAACATCGGTTCATAATAAAACCGGTTATCCTTAAAAACCGCATCCAACTGTGTTTTAAAAGCAAGGTCGATATGTTCTTGTTTACGATCCGTCATTTATTCTGATGATTTTGATTCATAATCGTTCAATACTTTTCGTGATATAACCAGCCTTAAAATTTCACTGGTCCCTTCGCCAATTTGCAGTAAGCATTGATCGCGGTAAAACCTCTCGATATGATTTTCGCGGAGTAACCCGGCACCACCAAAAATCTGGATAGCTTCATCGGTAACCTCGCGGGCTATTTCTGAACAATATAACCTGGCCATGGCTGACTGTTTACTAAAATCAAGGCCATTATCCTTCATCCAACAAGCATTATAAAGCGTATTACGGGCTGTTTCGATTTTCATTGCCATATCAGCCAGTTTAAAAGAAACACCCTGGAATTCGGAAATCGATTTTCCAAATTGCTTCCTTTTAACAGCATAATCAGTTGCCATTTCAAAAGCGCCCTGCGCACAACCAAGACCCAAAGCAGCTATTGATAAGCGCCCATTATCAATAGTTTTTAACATGATATGAATGCCTTTTCCTTGTTCTCCCAATAAATTCTCTTTAGGCACAACCACATTATTATATTTTATATCAGCATTGTTGGCAACACGCCAAACTAATTTTCCTTTCATTGTATGAGAAGTTATTCCTGGCAAATCATTTTCAACGAGGATTGCAGAAATTTCTTTTCTTCCATCTTCTCGCTGACCTGTTATGGCAGCAACTGTCAATCCCCTGGAAATTTTTGAATTTCCATTTATAATAAACAATTTTGATCCATTAATAAACCAGTTTCCGTTTTTAAATTCAGCAGTAGTTTCAACACCCTGAGCATCGGAACCGGCATTTTTTTCAGT
>JABMQB010000526.1 GCA_013203525.1 Mariniphaga sp. | reverse complement strand
TAAAGAATCATATCAAAGGGACTCCCGGAAACCTGTAGTAGAGGATGGTTCACTTGAAGACGACCAGAAAAGACGTGATTTTACTATCAATGCATTAGCACTTTCATTAAATGAAAACAATTTTGGTGAACTGATTGATCCATTTGGAGGAGTTGAAGATATTAAAAACAAGATAATCAGAACACCTCTGAATCCGGATATTACTTTTTCAGATGATCCTCTTAGAATGATGAGAGCTATCCGTTTTTCAACCCAGTTGAATTTTAAAATTAATGAAGATACTCTTACTGCAATAAGCAAAAACAAAGAGCGAATAAAAATTGTATCATTCGAAAGAATCAATGAAGAATTAAATAAAATCATTCTTTCACCTAAACCTTCAACAGGTTTCAAACTTTTAAATAAAACCGGATTGCTTGATTTTGTATTTCCGGAATTATCAAAAATGAAAGGCAGAGAAGCTGTAAATAATATTTCTCATAAAGACAATTTCCTACATACACTAAAAGTACTCGACCGGTTAGCACCCAATACAAATAATCTTTGGCTTCGTTGGTCGGCATTGCTACACGATATTGCAAAACCACAAACCAAACGATTTGTTGATGGACAGGGCTGGACATTTCATTCACACAATTTTGTAGGTGCTAAAATGGTACCCAAAATATTCAGGAGATTAAAACTCCCATTAAATGAAAAAATGAAATATGTTCAAAATCTGGTTCAACTTCATATGCGTCCAATTGTCCTGTCTGAAATTACTGTAACCGACTCGGCAATTCGTAGGCTATTATTTGAAGCTGGCGATAATATTGATGACTTAATGACTTTATGTGAAGCCGATATTACTTCAAAAAATGAAGAAAAAGTTAACCAATACCTTAAGAATTTTCAAATTGTAAGGGAAAAACTAAAAGAGATAGAAGAAAAAGACCATATCCGTAATTTCCAGCCCCCTGTTTCAGGTGAATTAATAATGGAAACATTTAATATTTCTCCTTCAAAAGAAGTTGGGATTATAAAAAATGCCATTAAAGAGGCAATACTTGAAGGTGAAATAAAAAATGATTTTAAAGAGGCATTTGATTTTATGGTGAACCAGGCAAAGCAACTTGGAATAAAAAGAAAAAATAGTTAATTGATAAACAGATCAAGAAATATTGGCAAATGGTCACTGAATCCTCCTTCATAGCTAAATCCGCTGTAGGTTCGAAATGGTTTAAAACCTCCATGTGTATCATCTCTTTTTAAAAGAAAATCGTTTACAAAAATTCCAGCACTTAAAGGTGTAGAATAAATACTATTACTATTATTCAGCAATCCTTTAGATACTATAACCTGGTCGTAAATCAACCATTGTGCCTGATATTTTATGGTACCTGAATCTATCGAATTCCAGGCAGCTGACAAATTATATAGTGTACCGTTTTTTGTTTCCTGATTATATGCTACAGCCTTTAATTCATTCACAATACTTTCATCTGATGGTTGATCGTTAAAATCACCCATGATAATAATTTTTGAATCAGGATTTTTTTGAAAAATTAAATCAACTTCTTTACGTAAAGTTTTCGCTGCTTGTTTTCTTAAACCCGCAGTTTCAAGATATCCGCTATATCGTGATGGCCAGTGATTGAAAAAAAAATGAAGTGTATCCTTATTTTTCAAAATGCCTTCAACATAAAGTATCTCACGGCTATTTAATTTTTGGCCATTTGAATTTTTTACCTCCAGATAACGATATTTCAAAGGTTTAAACCGGTCTTTTTTATAAAGCATAGAAACATCAATACCTCTTAAGTCCGGCGATTCCTTATGAATAATATTATACCCAAAACTATGCAACGGTGTTTTTTTTATTAATTGTTCAACGACATATCTGTTTTCCACCTCGCACAAACCAACAATTTCAGGTGCCTCCCATCCCCCTGCAGCAATTATTACTTTTGCTATTTTATTAATTTTGTCGTCGAATTTAAACCTATTCCAATTCCGTCCTTTTCCGGGTAAAAACTCCTCATCGTTTATTAACGTGTCATTAATAACATCAAATAAATTTTCAACATTGTAAAACAATATCCTACAGTCTCCACGTTGAGGTTGAGCCAATAAATGAAAATAAAAGAATGATAAAATAAGTGCTAAGATTAAAGGGGGTATTTTCATTTCTAATACATTATTTTTTGGTTTTTTCGATTCGTTCATACGCCCCTAAATCAGGGCCGCTATCAACATCTCTGTTTTGACCTTTTATATCAAGCGGAAACATTGTTGAATAGATTTCGTTTCCCATGTCTTTTGCCGGCGAAAGTGTATCGAGTTCAAATATATAATCTTCATACGGATCTACAAATTTCGGATTATATTCACTTCCCTTCCAAATGTTATTGTAATGATCTTTATTTGAAGTATTAAAAGTATCCTGAACCTGAATTATACAATGATCGAAAAAGTAATTAAATGCTGCTTCATCATTTTTCCCTAATTCAATTTCATTTGCAATATTTCCATAAATAATACAATT
>JABMQB010000525.1 GCA_013203525.1 Mariniphaga sp. | reverse complement strand
CATTCCTTGTTTTTTATCAAAGGTGTAACAAGCTCACCCGATGAATCATAATCAAACACTCCGTTTTTTTCAATTACCTTTTTGCCTTCAAAAGTCATAAACGGTTTGATTTTTTCAATGTAATCCTCAAGCAATGAAATCTCTTCTTCCTCAAGCGGGGCACCTGAATCTCCTTCAACACAACAGGCGCCTTTGCATTTAATAAAATCACAGCAAAATTTTACGCTTACTAAATTGTCGGAAATTACCGTGTCGTCAATAATAATCATGGGGTAAAAGTAGTAAAATTCCGGGTATAACTATAAATTGTCATGATACTCATTCGATGACTTCAAGTCATCGGATAAGTTAATATTTTTCATTTTATTTTTTTAAATCATTCCCAAAATTCTGTATTTTTGCATCCGGTTATTCATATAAATTAATTAAGAAAGGAAAAAAAATGGCTTTTAACCTGAGAAACAGAAATTTTTTAACATTACTGGATTTTACACCCGAAGAAATCAAATTTTTACTTGATCTTTCCACTGACCTGAAAAAAGCTAAATATGCAGATACTGAACAACAAAAATTAAAAGGTAAAAATATTGCTTTGATTTTTGAAAAAGCATCAACACGTACCCGCTGTGCTTTTGAAACGGCAGCTTATGATCAGGGAGCAAATGTTACATATCTTGGTCCTACCGGTTCACAGATAGGGAAAAAAGAAACGATGAAAGATACTGCAAGAGTTTTAGGAAGAATGTATGATGGAATTGAGTACCGTGGTTTCGGACAAATAAGAGTGGAAGAACTTGGGAAATATGCGGGTGTTCCCATATGGAATGGTTTGACAGATGAATATCATCCAACACAAATCCTTGCCGACCTTTTAACTATGATGGAACATTCCGATAAACCATTACATCAAATTTCATTTTGCTATCTTGGTGACGCCCATAATAATGTTGGTAATTCTTTATTGGTTGGTGCTGCAAAAATGGGTATGGATTTCAGGGCTGCTGCTCCGAAGTCTTGCCAGCCGGATATTAAATTAGTTGAAGAATGTAAAAAAATTGCTAAAGAAACCGGAGCTAAAATCACAATTACCGAAAACATTGATGAAGCCGTTAAAGGCGTGGATTTTCTTTATACTGATGTCTGGGTTTCAATGGGTGAACCGGATGAAGTATGGACAGAAAGAATAAACACTATGATGCCTTTTCAGATTAATAAAGAGCTTATGGAAAAAACCGGCAACCCCAAAGTTAAGTTTTTACATTGCCTGCCTTCATTTCATAACCGCGATACAAAAGTCGGTGAAGAAATTTACCTGAAATTCGGCGTAGAAGCCATGGAAGTAACCGATGATGTTTTTGAATCACCTGCATCAATCGTTTTTGATGAAGCCGAAAACCGCCTGCATACCATCAAAGCTATAATGGTTGCAACTTTAGGAGGTTAAGGGTCTTTGTTATTTCATCTACGGTTTCTTGTCATCAGTGGCGGGAGTTGAGCAACATTTTCTATTGCACTGATACTTCAATAAGTTTGTATTCATCGATTACGTCAAAAAACCCCCCTGTTCTTTTGGGCAATTCAACTGTTGTTTCTTCGATACAAACCATTTTTTCTTCTTTGTCGCACGAAAAAAAAGCAAACTTAATTAAAATAAAACCAAAACTATTAGCTTAACTTTCATTATAATATATGGGCCCGGTATATAAAGAGATAATAATGGTTCACGCAAAGTTCGCAGACGAATCACAAAACTCGCAAAGTATTGAGTATAAGTATATTTATTTTGCGGTTTTTGCGTGAAATAAGTTTTTTAGACCAAACTCATATATCAAATATACAAGAAAAAACTAATTCTACTTTTGTTTGAAATAAATATTTTATTCAATTCTTGAAGTCATTGGATTTTTCAAACCGGAGCATTTAATTAATTCCATTTTTACAGAACCGACAATAACTGCTGCTTCGGCAAAAACCGGGAGGTGATTTTTGTCGTCAGTAACCCAGACAAACATAGGATATTTATCGGCAAAAACATTGCCGGTAGCCATCATCGGGGCAAATTTAAGGCAGTTGAATTTCCCCAGCTCTGTCTCAACAATTTCTTTTCCCAAATATTTGATTGCTGAAACATAAACAGAATCATCAAGAAAAAAATCAATATTAAAAGTGCTGCCGATTTCAACACTTGAAATATCAAGTGTGCGGGCAAAAAACAAAGCAGACACAAAATCCTGTATGTTCTCAGGGACATTTTTTACAGCGGTTCGACTGGTTGCAATTCTTTTTTCATGATCAAAATAAACATCATCATCTTTTATGTAGCCGCCTTCACGTGTCCTTCTAATAAATAAATACGGAACAAAAGCATCTTCATCAACATAGGACTCAAAACGATCGTTAACATTATAAAACCAGTTGAATGCACCTTTGGATCTTCCCTTTCCAATAATATGATATGTGCTTCTGTTATTAAATTTTTTATCTTCTTCAGTTATATGGATAGTTGCTTCTCCGGCTGTTAATTGTCCGGTCAGGAAAGAATCATAATAAACACGATATTTAAGTTTCTCACCTTTTTTAAATGCTTCGTTTTGATGGTTACGTAATCCCTGAGAATAAATCGCAGAAGTTAACAAACCACAAAAAAGTATTATGAATATTATTAATTTTTGCATTTAAATAACAATATTAATAATTTTTTTAGGTACAATTATCACTTTTTTAGGTGTTTTCCCGGCTATCCATTTCTGAGATTCTTCTGCTGACAAAACTGCTTTTTCAATTTCTTTATTTGGCATGTCAACAGGTAAATCAAGTTTAAACCGCATCTTACCATTAAACGAAACAGGATAGGT
>JABMQB010000524.1 GCA_013203525.1 Mariniphaga sp. | reverse complement strand
TTTATACAATTCTGTTGGTATCAATATTAGGAAAAATTAGGCTGGGTTTAAACGATTTTGCTTCTTCAAAATCCATAATTGCATACGAGATAATAATAACCACATCGCCCACTGCAGCTTTTCGAGCGGCTGGTCCGTTCAGGCAAATAGTACCCGAACCTCTTTCACCCCTAATAACATAAGTTTCAAGGCGTTCGCCATTGTTAATATTTACTACCTGCACCTTTTCATTCTCAATTAAATTAGCAGCATCCATTAAATCTTCGTCAATGGTTATACTACCAACATATTGTAAATTAGCTTCGGTAATAGTTACTTTATGAATTTTTGATTTACAAACCTCAATTTGCATGGCTTCCCAAATTTCTATTTAAAATACAATATTATCAATTAATCTTATACCACCACAATAAACGGCAACGCAGCCAACTTTTACAGTTGGCTCATCCCAGTTATTTACCGGAAGTAAATTTTCATCATCAACAATCTCAAAGTATTCAACATCCAGCATGTCACTTTTGTTGATTCCTTTAATAACCCATTCCGTAAGTTCCTTTACGGATTTATGATGGATTAAGTTCCTTGCCTTTATTAATGTTTGTGATATTAATGCCGACTCGTTTCGCTGTTCAATAGTTAACTGCCGGTTTCTTGAGCTCATAGCTAATCCATCATATTCACGAATTATTGGGCAAGGTACAATATCAACATCAAAGTTTAAGATTTTAACAAGAGCTTTAATAATAGCCAGTTGCTGAAAATCTTTTAAACCAAAATAAGCTTTATCAGGTTTCACAGCATCAAATAATTTACTTACTATTTGTGCCACTCCATTAAAATGTCCAGGCCTGTGTTTCCCTTCCCTTACTTTTTCAAGTTGCCCAAAGTTAAAAATTCTGTCGTCTTTATCAGGATACATTTCATCCACTTCAGGCGAAAATACAACGTCGCAATTTACAGTTTTAAGTAAAGCCAGGTCTGAATTCAAATCTTTTGGATATCGATCAAGATCATTTTTATCATTAAATTGGGTTGGATTAACAAATATACTAACAACTACAATATCGTTCTCCTTCGATGCAATATCAACAAGCGATAAATGCCCTTTATGAAGCGCTCCCATAGTAGGAACAAACCCCACCGACATGTTTTTGCCTTTACCAGAAAGGCATTGCTGAAGTTCAAATTTTGTTTTTACAACTTCCATACATCTGAAATTCAAAGTGCAAAGTAAATAAATATATTTCCAAATTAGCAACTAAAAAATGCAATTAGGATGTAAGAGTTTGGTTAACTGTCTATAATTGAATATTAGCGATATTTTTATTACTTTTGCACAATTAAATCAACGGTAGGTTAGAGTCTGATGGAAAAAAAGAAAATCCTGTTTATTTCACAAGAAATTACGCCCTATTTACCTGAAACTAATATGTCGGAAATTTCAAGATATCTTCCACAAGGTGTTCAGGAAAGAGATAGAGAGATCAGAACATTTATGCCAAGGTATGGATGCGTTAATGAACGACGCAACCAGTTGCATGAGGTAATACGTCTATCGGGCATGAATCTGGTTATAAAGGATACCGATCACCCACTTATTATTAAAGTTGCTTCGATACAGGCTGCCCGGATGCAGGTATATTTTATTGATAATGAAGATTATTTTCATAGAAAGTCAGTATTAACTGACAAAAATGGTGATGAATTTCCAGATAATGATGAACGTGCAATCTTCTTTGCTCGTGGTGTTTTAGAAACTGTTATTAAACTCAGATGGGCACCTGACATTATCCATTGCCATGGCTGGCTTTCATCACTTGTGCCATTTTATATTAAAAAATATTACCATGATGACCCACTTTTTGCGCAATCAAAAGTAATTTATTCCGTTTATAACGATGATTTTAAAAATAACCTAAATTCCGATTTTAAAGATAATTTACTGCTTGAAGGAATTACTTCTGAAGACGTTGCATTATTAAAAGAACCAAGTTTTATAAATGTAAGTAAATTGGCAATTGACAATTCAGATGCGGTTATTAAAGGAAATGTGGATATTAATAGTGAAGTTGAAAATCATATTAAAAAATCCTCAGATATATTATTTTTAGACTATCAACCTAAGGAAACCTATATTGATGCCTATAATGAATTTTATGATAAAATTATGTAGGCTAGTAAATTACAAACATTAAATACGGTTTAGTGAAAACGAAGAAAATTAGGATAAGGCAAATATTTTTTGCCTTAATCGTAGGATTAATTGCAACAGCATGTGATGATCCGGGTGAATTAGGGATGGAATTGTTACCCAATGCAGATTTAATCATAGTCCAAAGTCTTGTCGATAATAATAACTCAGCTTATACCTATTCTGAAGATTCTTTAAGAACTGATGCAACGGGCAAGAGTTTGCTGGGAAGTATTATTGATCCGGTTTTTGGAAAATCTACTATCGATTTAGCTTGCCAGTACAGATTGACATTTTATCCTGATTTTCAAGAAGATGTTGTTGCTGACTCAATCTTTCTCTATTTATTTTACAAAGATTTTTACGGCGATACATTAACACCACAGCGATTAAAAATTTATGAGTTAGATCAATCGTTATATGACACCGAAAAATACTATCAGGACGTAGATCTTGCATCTTATAAGAAAGATGATCTTCTGGCAGATTTTGAATTTATTCCAAAACGTTCTATTGCAATAGACTCTGTATCCAGTGAACTTGATACTCTGTACCAAACTCTCAAGATTCCTTTAGACATGGCATTTGCTAATAAATTCATTTCCGCTGATTCCTCAGAAATATCCAATATTGATTCATACCTTGAATTTTTTAAAGGACTATATATTGGTGTTGAAGATGTGGACGCAAATGGAACAATTATTACCCTGGAAATGCTTTCAAATGATATAATAAATGGTTCTGCAATATTGGTACATTATCATGAAACAAATGCCGAAACCGGTGAACCAGATACTTTAGCCATACCTTTAATTGCATCCAGTTTGAGTACCCGTGTGAACAGCTATCAACATGATTATTCAGGTTCATCAGTTGAAGGCCTGATTAATAATGAACTTCAAAATGATGAAAATATATATATTCAAACTACAGGAGGATTAAGATCAAAACTTTACATCCCGGGATTGGATTCATGGAAAGACTCATTAAATGTGGCTATCAATAAAGCAGAATTGGTTATTCAAATAGATACTATTGCCACTGATATTTTAAAATATTCACCTCCAAACCAATTGCTACTAACAATTATCGATGATGATGGGCAGGAATT
>JABMQB010000523.1 GCA_013203525.1 Mariniphaga sp. | reverse complement strand
GCTATGATACATCTGAATGTGGAAGAAATCGAAAATCATTTTAAATCAATTAAATCGGAAGCACGAAATTTTATTAATGAAAAATCAGAAGAAATTTTAAAAGAAATTCACCGGAAAGTGAATGAAGAAGTAAATAAATTTTCAAGGTTACAACTGGTTGTTTTACAACTTGAACCATTCGAAAAAACACCGACAAAAAAAATTAAACGGTTTTTATACGTTTAGCTAATAATAATATAATAAAAGGATGCTTTCGTGTTAAAATCATGAAAAGCATCCTTTTGTATTTATTACAGATTAATTATTATAAAAATATTAATTTTGTACGCTCTTTACTTTTAAGTAAATAATGGTTACAGAAACAAGATATAATGCCCGTGGAGTTTCAGCCTCAAAGGAGGATGTGCATAATGCAATAAAGAACATCGATAAAGGATTGTTCCCAAAAGCATTTTGTAAAATTATACCCGACATTCTGGGAGGTGATCCGGAGTGGTGTAATATTATGCATGCCGATGGGGCAGGAACAAAATCTTCGCTGGCGTACTTGTACTGGAAAGAAACCGGAGACCTTTCGGTGTGGAAAGGAATTGCACAGGATGCGTTAATTATGAATATTGATGACCTCTTGTGTGTTGGCGCTACTGATAATATTCTTGTTTCTTCAACTATTGGAAGAAATAAAAACAACATACCCGGTGAAGTAATTGCCGCAATAATTAATGGAACTGAAGAGCTGCTTGAGAAGCTTAGGAATTTAGGAGTAAATATATTTCTTACAGGAGGTGAAACGGCAGATGTTGGTGATCTTGTCCGTACAATTATAGTCGATTCAACTGTTACTTGCCGCATGAAACGAAGCAACGTTATTTCAGCAAGAAATATTTCAGCAGGCGATGTTATTGTCGGACTTTCATCATCGGGGCAAGCTAGCTATGAAGATAGTTATAACGGAGGTATGGGAAGCAATGGTTTGACATCAGCAAGGCACGATGTTTTTGCAAAATACCTGGCTCAGAAATATCCTGAAAGTTTTGATCCAAAAGTTCCTGAAGATTTGGTTTATTCTGGAAATTACAAATTAACTGATGCTATCGAAGGATTGGGAATTGATGCGGGCAAACTAGTTCTTTCACCAACCCGCACATTTGCTCCGGTTATTAAAAAAATATTAGAAAAATACAGGGAGCAAATCAGTGGGATGATTCATTGTTCGGGTGGTGCTCAAACAAAAGTCCTGCATTTTGTTGAAGATGTTCATGTAATTAAAAATAATATGTTCCCGGTTCCACCGCTTTTCAAAATAATTCAGGAAGAATCGGGAACTTCATGGAATGAGATGTACAAGGTTTTTAATATGGGTCATCGTTTTGAAATTTATGTTAACCCTGAGTTTGCAGAAAATATAATTTCCATTGCAAAGAATTTTAATATCGACGCTCAGGTTATTGGTAGAGTTGAACCATATAATGGGAAAAAACTTACTATTGAAACAGAACTTGGTGAGTACGAATATCATTAGCTACTCTTACAATTTTACCTGTCAATGAGAGAGGCAAATAATGCTTTTTTAAACAATCTTATTAAAAACGATATTATATAATTATGGCACAATACGCATTATTAGAAAAATTTGAATTAATCAAACATCGGTTTGAAGAGGTTGGGCAGCAAATAACTGATCCCAATGTAATGACCGATATGAAACGATATATTAAACTTAGTCAGGAATATAAATACCTTGATGAATTAATTATAACATTTCAGGAATATAAGAATTTGGTAAATAACCTTGAGTCGGGAAAGGAAATTCTTTCGGAAGAATCGGATGAGGAATTAAGGGAAATGGCTCGTGAGGAAATGGAAAATGCAGAAAAACTAATTCCTGAAAAAGAAAAACAAATAAAAATCATGCTTGTTCCTCCTGATCCTGAAGACGATAAAAATGCCATTCTTGAAATCAGGGCTGGTACCGGTGGCGATGAGGCAAGTATTTTTGCAGGAGATTTATATCGGATGTACACCAAATTCTGTGAGAAAAAGAAATGGAAGATGGAAGTGTCCAATGTTAATGATGGTACAGCTGGTGGATACAAGGAAATTGTTGCAAAAATTTCAGGCGCGGGTGTTTATGGAATTATGAAATATGAATCAGGAGTTCATAGGGTTCAGCGGGTACCTCAAACTGAAACACAGGGCAGGGTTCATACATCAGCTGCTACAGTTGCTGTATTGCCCGAAGCCGATGAATTTGATGTTGAACTTAAAAACGAAGATATCCGCCGCGATGAATATTGTTCATCGGGACCCGGTGGGCAGTCGGTAAACACCACCTATTCGGCAATTCGTTTAACACATATTCCAACTGGTATTGTAGTAACCTGCCAGGACCAGAAATCGAAATTAAAAAATCTCGATAAGGCGATGGCTGAGTTACGTACCCGTTTGTACAACATGGAGTACCAGAAGTATATCGATGAGATTTCTTCGAAACGTAAAACAATGGTTTCAACTGGCGACAGGTCGGCAAAAATCAGAACCTATAACTGGCCTCAGGGCAGAGTTACTGATCACAGGATAAATTTAACCATGTACAATTTGCAGGCTATAATTAATGGCGACCTGGAAGAAGTAATCGATAAATTAATGGTGGAGGAAAACTCGGAAAAATTAAAATTGGCTGAAATTTAAATTCATCCCTGCGCAAGCAGGGAACTCATAATATAATAACAGATTCCTGTTTTCACAGGAATGAAAAAAATAACAATGAATCAAAATCAACTTTTCGAACAAATAAAAAAGAAACAAAGTTTTTTATGTGTAGGCTTAGACAGCGATATTAAAAAAATACCTGAACATTTATTGAATGCTGATGACCCCTTGTTTTCTTTTAACAAAGAAATAATTGATGCGACTCATAAACAAGCGGTTGCTTATAAACCAAATGTTGCATTTTACGAAAGCCTTGGTTCGAAAGGGTGGCAAAGCCTTGAGAAGACTATTGCTTATCTGAAATCGGAATATCCTGAAATTTTCATTATTGCTGATGCTAAAAGAGGCGATATAGGAAATACATCAAATTTGTATGCACGTGCATTTTTTGAAAATCTTGAATTTGATGCAGTCACTGTTGCTCCATACATGGGTGAAGATTCGGTTAAACCATTTCTTGCTTTCGAAAATAAATGGGTAATTCTGCTGGCTTTAACTTCCAATAAAGGGGCTTTTGATTTTCAGTTTTTGAAAAATGAATCAACTGGTGATTTACTATTTGAATCGGTATTAAAAACATCTCAAAACTGGGGAACAACAGATAATTTAATGTATGTCGTTGGAGCTACAAAAGCTGAAAAATTAAAAGAAATCAGGGAAATTGCCCCTGATCATTTTTTACTTGTTCCAGGTGTTGG
>JABMQB010000522.1 GCA_013203525.1 Mariniphaga sp. | reverse complement strand
TTTTCGTTTTGAATCCACCAATTAACTACAGCTAATATGATAGAATTAAAAAACATTGACATGGATTACGATTCAAAATTTCAACGAACATTTATTCTTAAAGGTGTTGACCTTGAAGTTAATTCGGGAGAGTTTGTTTCTATTATGGGACCGAGCGGTGCCGGTAAATCAACCTTGCTCAATATTATCGGGTTACTGGATGAACCGAATGCAGGTGAATATTTTTTGCTGGGTGATCCGGCTTTTCAGCTTAAGGAAAAAAAGAAGGTTCAGTATCACCGCAGCCATATAGGATTTATTTTTCAGGCATTCCACTTAATTGATGAACTTAATGTTTATGAAAACATTGAAACACCTCTTATTTATCGAAATGTAAAATCAAAAGAGAGGAAAGCATTGGTTGCCGACTTGTTGGACCGGTTTAATATGGTAGCTAAAAAAGATTTATTTCCCAGCCAACTCTCGGGTGGGCAGCAACAGTTGGTTGCTATAGCCAGGGCTATCGTAGGGAATCCCAAATTATTACTGGCCGATGAACCAACTGGGAACCTTCATTCTGAGCAAGGAGAAATGATAATGAAACTTTTGAAAAAGCTGAATGATGAAGGTATGACTATAATTCAGGTTACTCACTCAAACGAAAATGCTCAGTATGGTAGCAGAATTGTAAAACTAGTTGATGGCCTTATTCAGGAAGATATTCAGGTAGAAAAATAGATTCCGGTTGAACTTTTCCAGAGTTCTGTTTATAACTAAAAAGATCTGTTATATAAAAATAGAAATTCAGTTATATTGAATTTATGATTCTGAAAGTTGTAATTCGAAACCTGCTCAAGCACCCTTTCCTTAATCTGGTAAAGGTCGTTGGATTGAGTTTGGCCTTGTCCGGAATTATTTTTATCACCCTGTTTTTAAAGAACGAATTAAGTTTCGATGGTTATCATAAAAAATCTAACAGAATATTTCGATACACAACTACAGCACCCGATTTTTTTGGTGGTAAACACTTTGCCCGTATTGTTAATCCCGGTTATATTCAGGATTTAAAAGAGGAAGTTCCTGAAATAGATAATTATACAAGGTTACGGCCGGTGCGCGGAGGCCTCATGAAATATGGTGAAAGATTTTACGGTGTAACCCAGGCATTTGAATGCGACAGTACCTTCTTACAGGTTTTTGATGCTGAACTTATGGTTGGAAATAAAAATTCAGCGTTGGAAAATCCTGCCTCAATGGTTGTTGCCGAAAGTTTTGCAAAGAAAATATTTGGAGATTCAAATCCCATTGGAGAGGTTCTTACCTTACCTTCGGGGCAGTATTATGGAGAAGCTCAGGATTTTACAATTCATGGCATTATGAAGGATTTCCCTGTAAACAGTCATTTTCATCCCGATTTTGTGACTACTCCGGTAAATGATCAATTTACTTATGGATGGGCCTGGACATATCTGTTACTTGCTGAAAATACCGATTCAGAAAATGTTATAAACGGAATAGCCAATTATTTTAAAAACAATCAGGAGTTGAATCCAGACGAAATGGATACTCAGTTCCATCTACAGAAACTTACCGACATACATTTAAATTCGGATAAACTTCGTGAAATAGAACCAAATGGGAACCTTCTGAATATTTATGTTCTGGCTATTGCAGCAATTATTTTGCTTCTGATTTCAATTAGCAATTATGCCAATTTGAATATTGGTATGGCTGGGTTTAGTGCAAAGTATTTATTCGTAAATAAACTTTTAGGCTCATCAAAACATGGTGTAATCAGTTACTTTTTCACTGAAGGATTGTTTGTAGTTTTAGCAACATTTTTTTTGGCATTAATTATTTCGATTCCTGTAAATTCGATAATTGCAAAGGTTTATGGATTGAATCTGCTTCAAGGTAATGCCTTTTCAATTGCTGTAATTATTTTGGCTTTCACAGCCATTTCTTTGGTATTCGGAATGCTTCCTGTACTAAAATCTGTTTTTTCATCAATAAGTTTAAAATCCGGAAGTAGCACGTCAGTTATTAAAAGTGGTGGAATTAGCCGCGTTTTAATTGTTTTTCAATATGCTTTTTCAATTGCTTTGATTGTTTCTGTTATAGTAATTTTCCGTCAGACCAATTATGCATTTAAAAGCAGTATGGGTGCAAGTGAAGATAATGTGGTTTGTTTTGAAACGGTACACGCCAATATTCAACAAAAATTTGAAGTTTTTAAAGAAGAACTGCTAAAATACAACAGTATTGAATCAGTTTCGGCTATGTTAGATCCTCCGGGAGGAGAAGCCAACGATATGTTCGCTTTTGAAATGGAAGGCTATCAGTCTGATAAAGAAAATGAACAATTTGATGGAATTGGGGTATTCCCTTGTGATTATTCATTTGCTTCATTATTTAAACTGCAATTTTTAAGCGGAAATAATTTTTCTGAAAAGAACAAAGACGTTGAAGGTTCGGGTGAGTATATAATTAATGAAGCCGCAGTGCACAGATTAAATCATACCAATCCGGATGAAATTGTTGGCAAAGAGTTTAAACTGAATTTCTCAACACCAGGATCGGATATTGAAATTCCCAGGGGAAAAATTATAGGTGTGGTAAAAGATTTTCATCTTAAAAGCCTGAAAAGTGTTGTTGAACCACTTGTTCTGTTTAAATGTGATAAATTATGGTTGATTAATTTTGTGGTTTCTTTTAAATCCGGGATGAGGGAAGAAGCTTTGAATGATATGAACGGAGTTTGGAATACGCTTTTTCCGGAATATCCCTTTCAGTATGAACATGTTGGAGCCATTTACAAAAAAGTGTATAAAGCTGAATTGTTACAAGCCAGCTTACTTTCCATTTTTACTGTAATAGCGTTGTTTATTAGTTCGATGGGATTATTTGGCATGGCTTTGATCAGTACACAGCACCGTACCAAAGAAATTGGTGTTCGAAAAGTAAATGGTGCAAACGTTGATGAAATTATTTCAATGCTCAATAAAGATTATGCAAAATGGGTTGTTATAGCCTTTATTATTGCTTGTCCGTTTGCCTGGTTTGCCATGAATAAATGGTTTGAAAACTTCGCGTACAAAATGGGATTAAGCTGGTGGATATTTTTGTTAGCCGGGATTCTGGCTATGGGAATTGCTTTGCTAACGGTCAGTATTCAAAGCTGGAAAGCTGCCAGAAGGAATCCGGTTGAAGCTCTCCGGTACGAATAATCATGAACATGATTGCATAACTTTCAGAGGACTATAGTACATTAAGTTATAATAGAAGTTATAGTTTATAATTAATAATCCTGATTCAGATCAAATAGTAACATTGCCATAATTAATCCGTCATTGTTATCGAGAGATTAACATCATTCACAGAAAAAGTTTAGGGATGAGATTATTTTAAAACACATTTATAGAATCATTTGCAACAACTTACTACAATCAAAAGCCATGATTAAACATTTTTTGCTAACCGCCTGGAGAAACCTGAAACGGAATAAACTCCTTACAATCATCCAGATTTTTTGCCTTACTATCGGGTTGGCAACATTTACACTCATTTTTCGATATGTCCAATACGAAAAAAACTGGGATAAGTTTAATACAAAATTTGAACGTGTTTACCGTGCGCAACAATCATGGAAAGATGCCGGCGACCAGGCAGTAACCTAAACCGATCCGGCTTTGGCCAATTATCTTCAGGAGAATTATTCCGAAGTAGAAAAGGCAATTGTTATGCGCGAAGTTTGGGGTGGTTATTTGTCTACTTCTCCTGAAAGAACTTATTATGAGGAGGAAGGCTATTATGCGCCTAATGAGGTTTTTAATATTTTTTCCTTTGATTTATTAATGGGTAATCCCAATAAGGCATTAGTCGAACCATACTCAGTTGTTCTTTCCAAAAAACTGGCTGATAAATATTTTCCGGGAGAAGATGCAATGGGGAAAACGATTCGTGATGATGAAAACAAAGAGTACCTGATTAAAGGAATAATGAAAGATATCCCGGAAAACTCTCATATTCGCCCTGATTACTTTTTTTCAATTGCATCAAGAAGCGACTGGGATATGACATCATGGGATAATAATAGTTTTAGAACCTATGTGTTACTTCATGAGGGAGTTGATTATAACCAATTTAACAATCGCATTAAGCTGGTTTTGGATGACCATGAAGAATCAAATAAGTTTTTCCTATATGTTAAACCGATGAGAGAATTACATCTGAATCCCAATGATTTTAAAGACTATATTGTTGTAATTATTTTTTATGTAATAATTGGTGTGCTTATTTTACTTTTGGCAAGCCTCAATTTTGCAAATCTTACAACAGCATTTTCAATTTCACGTGCAAAAGAAATTGGCATACGAAAGGTAAATGGGAGTGGAATAGTATCGCTTCGGAAACAGTTTTTAACCGAATCGGTTCTGATAACTTTTATATCGATGTTTTTTGCCATTTTATTAGCGTGGCTTTTTTTACCCTTTTTTAATAATATGGTAGAACGAAACCTTACGTTGAACTTTTTATCAAATCCTGTATTTTCGGCAATAATTTTAGGTGTTACCCTGATTACAGGAATTATTTCGGGAATTTACCCTGCTTTTTTATTATCAGCTTTTCGGCCGGTAGTTATCCTCAAAGGGAATAATCCATTAACAAAAGCACGGGGAAAGATTTCAGGGCTAAAAGCCTTGGTAACAATTCAATTTGCAATTACAGTTATATTAATAGCAACCACGGTTTGGACATTTCGTCAGACTATGTTCCTGAAAAACAAAAATCTGGGTTTTGATAAATCTGCCTTGTTTCATTGTGCAATACCCGACAATAATTGTGAAAAAGAGTATGTCGATTTGAGGGAACAGGTTCTGAAAATACCTGGTATTGAAAATATGTCGGTTTCAAAAAATTCTCCGTTTCATTCCAATTGGGGAAGAGGGATTAGTATGGAAGGTTCGGCTCCTGATGAGTGGATTAAT
>JABMQB010000521.1 GCA_013203525.1 Mariniphaga sp. | reverse complement strand
CGGTAAAGTAGAAGGACTTGAAACCGAGGTAAAATTGAAGAATCGGCATTTAAATGAAAAATCAGAAATTATTAAAATGCAGGATGAGGAATTGAATAAGGCATTCCTGGCTTACGGTACTTTTAAAGAATTGAAGGAAAATGGGGTATTAACAAAAGATGGAGGAATTTTAGGTCTGGGTGGTTCAAAATCAATTCCTGGGATATTTGAAGAAGATTCTTTTATGCAGCTTGATATTAGGGAGACTCGTGAAATTCCATTGTTTACCAGAAAAGTAAGTTTTATTACTGAACACCCCGATAGTTCATACCGGTTTTTAATTGATGAAGGACTTATTACTTACCTCGAAATTGAAAATCCGGATGAGTTTTGGAAACTATCAAAATATGCTGTTTTAGAAACAAAATAAGGGAGATTCGATCATGGTTGTTAGTGAAAATATAATTGTTGTGAAAAGGGAGAAATTTGTTAAATCAACAATGATGTTAGCATATTCTATTGTAACTGTTCAGCATTCAGAAAATAATTTAAAACTTTTTGAAAAAGGAATTATGGGACAGGTTATGTTTAGCTTAACGGTTACACCATCAAAGGTTACAGAGTTTTATGGGACATTTATTACAATTTCTGAAGTATGGTTAAACGATAAAAAAGTGATTGGTTTTAATAAACAAACAATAGAATTATCGGCATACCAGGAAGGTGACATAAAACTTCTTTTTAATGGTAAAATTGAAACAGGTGTTTATAATTCTATTACTGTAGTATTTGATCATGAAACGGATGATTCAGGTGATTTCCCGGGTAGTTATATTTTAGATGAAAACAACAACAAAATATGTTTAGAAGTACAGAAAAAAAGGAGTGAAGTTAAATTCATTAAAGAAATTGAAGTGCAATCAGAATCGGTTAGCGAAATTGTAATTAATACAGACCTGCGAAAATTAATTGAAAACAATCCGAATAATCGGGAACATGAAAACTACAGGTTTAATACAGGTGTTGATATGGCAAATTCGTTTAGGATTTCATTAAAAGATGAATGTGCCGAAATAAAGGGAGAAGTTGACAAATCGTTTAATGAGTTATATGATATGTATGTATTGGCTTACAAAAAGGGTGAGTTTAATTATTCTCTAGAGTCAAAAACCCGAGGTCAAAATTCAATACCATTTGCAAATGCGGTATCCAGCTCAAAGGTTAAATCTTATGGAGGATATCAGTTATCGCTTTTGGAAAAAGGAGAATATGAAATTCATATTGTTGCATTTAGTAAAGTTGGAGGTAATATGTTTAAGTTTAAAGGAATGATTAATTCAACCAGTAATATTCCAGGATTATTGCTAAACAATATTTCCGTTCCGGCAAAAAGTCAAATACAATTAAATATTGATATAATAGGTGTGATATAATCCGGTTCATATTCCTAGTTAGTTTTAGATTCAGAATGACCGGTTTGCCTGATGTAGTATGGTTATCAATTTGGTATATTGTGAACTTACGTATTATAACCTGCATCGGCAACCAACTCCGGGCGAAAGCCCGGAGTTTTTTTTATAAAAAAATTCATTTTCCAATATGTATTTTTTAAATTTGGACTAATTAATTCAACTGGTCAAAATGAGTACAAAAACTTTAGCCCATTTATTTAATAGTTCATTTCAAAAAAACTGGGAATTACCGGCTTTTTCTGATTATGAAGGGAGTGATTTACTTTATAAAGATGTTGCCGGAATAATTAAATCTTTGCATTTATTTTATCAATTATCCGGGTTGCAAAAAGGCGATAAAGTTGCTGTACTTGGCAGGAATTCGGCTCATTGGGGTGCTGTATTTTTATCTGCTATTTCTGGAGGATTGGTGATTGTGCCCATATTGCCTGATTTTAGCAATGATGATACAAACCATATTATTAATCATTCTGAATCGAGGATTCTGATTGGGGCAGAGGGTTTGCTCGATAAAGTTGATTTTGAGAAAACACCAAATTTGCAATCCTTAATTGAATTGGAGAATTTTTCGCTATACAAAGCAAAGGATGAAAATTATCAGTACAAATTAGAAGATGCATTTAATTGTTATAAGGAAAAGCCACTTACAAAGAATGGTTTTGATTTTAACGAATGGGAAAGAGAAGAAATGTGTGTGATTTCATATACCTCAGGAACTTCAGGATTTACCAAAGGAGTTATGATACCTGAACGAAGCCTTGCCTCAAATATAGTTTATGCACGCGAACATATGCCGTTAAAACCGGGCGATAAGATTGTATCTTTTCTCCCCATGGCGCATGTATATGGATTGCTTTTTGAATTTTTATTCCCGGTAACGCTTGGATGCCACATCACATTTTTAAGTAAAATTCCTTCGCCGGCAATAATATCTAAAGTTTTTGGTCAGGTTAAACCACATCTTGTTTTATCTGTACCACTTGTTATCGAAAAAATATATAAAAAACGTATTCTACCTACAATTGAAAAACCGGCTATGAAAATTCTTCTGAAACTGCCGGTTATTTCAAAAATTATACTGAATAAAATTAAATTGAAGCTGATCGATACATTTGGAGGGCGGTTTTTCGAAATAGTGATTGGAGGAGCACCCTTAAGTGCTGATGTCGAGAAGTTTTTCAAACAAATTAACTTTCCTTTTACAATTGGGTATGGAATGACTGAATGCGGCCCACTTATTAGTTATGAAGCCTGGGATAAAACTATGCCCGTTTCATCCGGGAAATTGGTCGATCGGATGGAGGTTAGAATAGATTCGGAAGATGCCTATAAAATTGTTGGCGAGATTCAGGTACGTGGTGAAAATATCATGCTTGGTTATTTCAAAAATGAAAAAGCAACGAATGAAGCATTTACTGAAGATGGTTGGTTAAAAACAGGTGACCTTGGAATAATTGATTCAAACAATTTTATATACATTAAAGGAAGGATGAAGAATATGTTGCTTGGCCCATCTGGTCAAAATATTTATCCTGAAGAAATCGAAGCAAAACTGGCAAATACTAATTATGTAGCAGAGTGTGTTGTAACCCAGCGGGAGTCAAAATTAATTGCCCTTGTTTATCCCGATTATGAATCAATGAAAACAGATGGAATTAATGTTTCAGATTTATCTGGGATTATGGAAGAAAACAAGAAAAAAGTGAATGTACAATTGCCGAAATACGAACAATTGGGAAGAATTGAAATCGTAAGTGAGGAATTTGAGAAAACACCAAAGAAAAATATTAAAAGATTTAAATACATATAGTTTAAAATGTATTGAATCAAGAGAAAAAGTTTAAGGATTGTAAACTCTCAGCATGCCATTTACCAACGAAGTGTAATATTGTCTTAATCCTTCTTTGGCAGGGCCACTAGTGGGAAATCCTCCACTTGCAAACAGGAACTCCGATTGGCAACAGGTACAGGTTCCAAGCACGCCTTCATTAACAATTTTGCACGAAGGATTGACTTCATGGGTACAGGTTGCGTCATATGCATAAAATGATCCAGGCATTTCACAGTAAACGATTACACCCCCGTATGCAATATTGGGAATAAAAATAGAATTTCCGGCAACATTTATTTCGGCGTGTAATGTAAGGTTAATCAAATATGAAAAAGGAACAGAGGGGATTACAGAATCCTCGATCTTCTCACAACCGGGATTAATTATAATATATAAAAACAGAAAAATTAAATATTTATTAATCTTCTGTACTAACTCCTTCATTTTTTCCTAATTTTACTCTTTAACTGTAAAACTAAGCATTTTATTTTGCTGATGTAAAAAATAAAACTGAAATGGACGATATAGTAATAGTCATAATAACTCTTCTGGTTGTGGTTGTTGGAGCCATCAATCAATTTAGAAAAAAACAAAAACAACCTTTGTCTGAAGAACCACAGGAAAAAGAACCATCAGGATTGAATTTTTGGGAAGAATTACTCGAGGTAGAAAAGGATGATGTTCCTCAAGCTTTTAATGAACCTGTTTTTGAAAATAGTGTTGAACCGGTGAAAATCACAACGGATTCAATAAAATCCCCTGCCGAGGAAGTAGGTGTACATGCAATAAAAAAGAATTTCTTTGAAGAAATAATAAAAGATTCTGAAATAGGATCGGCTAAAAAAAGAGCAAAACTACCTGAAGGTTTTACATTACGCAGAGCAATAATATTTTCAGAGATAATTAAACAGAAATATTTTTAACGCTTTCATTATTAATATTTTTAAAGATTTTTGTAAAATTCTGAATAATAATATTTAAATTTGCATTATAGGAAGAGTCCTGATTATTTCGGGATTCTTTCTGTTTTTATATGTCAGACTACAAAACAATGGAGGAATTTTAAATGGCACAGGTAACCTATTTAACTAAGGAAGGTTTAAAAAAGTTAAAAGAGGAACTTGACTACATGATGAATGTTGAGCGCCCTGCTATTTCTCGCCAGATAGGTGAAGCAATTGACAAGGGTGATATTTCTGAAAATGCAGAATACGATGCGGCAAAAGATGCTCAGGGAATGCTGGAAGCAAAAATGGCTGTTATCCAGGATAAAATTGCTAACGCACGCATTTTGGATGAAACAAAAATCAATACAGATAAAGTTCAGATTTTAAATAAGGTAACTATCAAGAATAAAAAAAATAATGCAACAATGCAGTATACTCTTGTTCCTGAAAGTGAGGCTAATTTGAAGGAAAATAAAATTTCAGTTAAAACCCCGATTGCAACTGGTTTAATTGGAAAAAAGGTTGGCGACACGGTTGAAATTAAAGTACCTTCAGGAATTATTCCATTTGAAATTATCGATATTTCAATTTAGTAAATGGCAACTATTTTTACAAAGATTGTAAAAGGAGAAATACCCTCGTATAAAATTGCAGAAGACGAAAATTATTTTGCATTTCTTGATATTTTCCCGGTGGCAAAAGGACATACTCTGGTAATTCCAAAAAAGGAAGTTGATTATCTGTTTGATTTGGAGGATGAAGTATATTTGGGACTGCAATTATTTGCTAAAAAAGTTGCCGATGGCCTGAAAAAAGCAATTCCCTGCGAAAAGGTTGGAGTATTGGTTTTGGGACTTGAAGTTCCACATGCTCATATACATTTGGTGCCCATGCAAAACGAAGCTGATTTATTAAACTTTTCAAAAAAATTGAAATTATCTCCTGAAGAATTTAACGAAATACAACAGAAAATTATTTTAAAGATAAAATAAACTGGTTTTAAACACAAAGTGAGCCTGGTTAAAATACCGGGTTTTTTTATATCATATTTTTATTAACATTCCCTCAAAGCAGTAATTAATTTCTTTAATTTTATTTGACCGGAATACTATGAAATTGTCCTTTGAAAATAGAAGTTCAATTTGATTTTATTGCCTTGTTTTTAGGCAACTATGCTGGTTGAAATAGGTGAAGAGAAATTGTGATGAAAGAAAAGTTATGATACCATTTACACATTTACATGTACATTCGCAATACTCCATTTTAGATGGGGCTGCCAGTATTTCAGGATTGGTAACTAAAGCAAAATCCGATGGGATGACTGCGCTTGCCTTAACTGATCATGGTACCATGTTAGGGATTAAGGAATTTCATAATGAATGCAGAAAACAAAATTTGAAACCTATATTAGGGTGTGAAACATATGTTGCCGCCAGGTCTATCAGCAATAAAAATGATAAAGTCGACAGATCGGGATTCCACCTAATCTTATTAGCAAAAAATTTAGTTGGGTATAAAAACCTAATTAAACTTATTTCGACAGCAAATAACGAAGGATTTTATTATAAACCCAGGATTGATAAAGCTTTACTTGAGCAATATAAGGAAGGATTAATTGTTTCCTCAGCTTGTCTCGGAGGAGAAGTTCCACAGTTGTTATTAAATAATCATTTTAAGGAAGCAGAAAATACAATTCAATGGTATAAAGATTTGTTTGGCGATGATTTTTATCTTGAATTACAAAGGCATCCGTCAGGACTTCCTGAAATGCGTGCCGATGTTTATGACCGCCAGGTTGAAGTTAACGTGAAGTTATTGGAACTTGCACAAAAACACGAAGTAAAAGTAATAGCTACTAACGATGTCCATTTTATTAATAGTGAAGATGCTGATGCACACGATTTGCTAATTTGCCTGAATACAGGCAAAGACCTTGATGATCCGAAACGAATGCGTTACACCAAGGAGGAATGGTTTAAAACATCGGGTGAGATGAATGAACTATTTTTAGATGTCCCCGAATCATTGGCAAATACTGCAGAAATTGTAGAAAAGGTTGAGGTTTATGAGCTTGATGCCTCACCAATAATGCCCATTTTCCCGATACCCGAAGATTTTGGTACCGAAAAAGATTTTAAAAATAAATTCTCTGAAAAAGCACTTCTGGAAGAATTCGGGGAAGAGGCTTTCAACAGGCTTGGAGGATATGAAAGGATTATTAGAATTAAGCTTGAAGCAGCATACTTAAGGCACCTGACTTTTGGAGGTGCGAAAAAACGCTACGGAGATCCTTTGCCCGACGAGGTGATTACCCGCCTTGATTTTGAATTAAATACAATAAAATCAATGGGTTTTCCTGGATATTTCTTAATTACCCAGGATTTTATAAATCAGGCTCGTAAAATGAATGTTATTGTAGGCCCGGGAAGGGGTTCTGCTGCTGGTGCTGCTGTTTCCTATTGTGTAGGGATAACCAATATCGATCCTATTAAATATGACCTCCTTTTTGAGCGGTTTTTAAATCCTGACCGAATTTCATTACCTGATGTAGATATCGATTTTGATGATGATGGTAGGCAACTTGTACTCGATTGGGTTGCTGAAAAATACGGGCGCGATAAAGTTGCGCACATTTGCACTTTTGGCACAATGGCAACAAAAATGGCGATACGAGATGTAGCCAGAGTTTTAAAATTACCATTATCCGAAGCCGACAGATTGGCAAAACTCGTACCGGAAGTTCCTAAAATGACTTTCGAAAAAGCTTTTAAAGCCAGTGCTGAATTAAAAAAAGAGTTGAAATCTGAAAACCCATTAATTGTTAAAACTCTGAAATTTGCCAGATCTCTTGAGGGTTCGGTGAGGCAAACAGGTGTTCATGCTTGTGGAATTATAATTAGCCGGGATCCTTTAACCAATCATATTCCTTTAATGTCGACAAAGGAAGAAGAGCTTCGAACTACTCAATATGATGGGAGGTTTGTGGAAGATATTGGTTTATTAAAAATGGATTTCCTTGGATTAAAAACCCTTTCTATTATAAAAGAAACCCTTGAAAATATTAAGCTATCAAAGGGAATTGAGATAGATATAGAAGCCATTCCCTGGGATGATAAAGAAACATACGAACTTTTTAGTCGGGGGGCAACAACTGCAATTTTCCAGTTTGAATCTGACGGAATGAAAAAGCATTTACGCGACTTAAAACCTAATCGGTTTGAAGACCTAGTTGCAATGAATGCGCTATATCGGCCTGGACCAATGGAATACATCCCTGACTATATTGCCAGAAAACATGGGAGGCAAAAAGTTGAGTACGATGTGCCAATGATGAAAAAGTACCTCGATGAGACTTATGGTATAACAGTTTTTCAGGAACAGGTAATGCTTTTGTCGCGATTGCTGGCAAATTTTACCAGAGGTGATTCAGATACTTTACGAAAAGCCATGGGGAAAAAGCAAGCTTCTACCATGGGTAAATTAAAAATTAAATTTATAGAGGGATGCAATGCAAACGAACAGTTTGTAGATGAATGTAAACAAAGGCAAAAGAATCCTGATTTGATTATTGATAAAATATGGAAAGACTGGGAAGCTTTTGCTTCGTATGCATTTAACAAATCACATTCGGTATGTTATGCCCATATTGCTTACCAAACAGGATATTTAAAAGCTCATTACCCGGCCGAGTTTATGGCCGCCAACCTTAGCCGTAACCTTAGTAATATTACTGATATAACCAAGTTGATGAAAGAATGCAATCGAATGAAACTTGGAGTAAGGGGCCCCGATGTAAATGAAAGTTTTATAAAGTTTAATGTCAACAAAGATGGTGATATTAGATTTGGAATGGCCGCGGTAAAAGGAGTAGGAGAGGGTGCTGCCAGCGATATAATTACAGCGCGTAATAAAGGAGGGGAATTTAAAGATATATTTGATTTTGTTGAAAGAGTAAATCTTCAATCTGTAAATAAAAAAAATATGGAAGCCCTGGCCATGGCAGGTGCTTTTGATGGTTTAAATAATATTAAAAGAAGCCAGTTTTTTGCCGGCGAAGACTTAAATGATTCTACTACATTTGTTGAAAAACTTGCCCGGTATGGGAATAGAGTTCAAACCGAGAAACAATCGATGCAGCAAAGTTTGTTTGGAGAACTTCATGCCGGATCAGGAGTTCAAAAACCGGCAATCCCAGATATTGATGAGTGGGCTAAAATTATTTTCCTTGAAAAGGAAAAATTCCTGATTGGTGTATATTTGACAGCTCATCCCCTGGATGACTATAAGTTTGAAATTGACCATTTTTGTACACCTGGTGCAAATTTAAAAGATTTGAATAATGATATTGAAATGTTCAAAGACAGAGAATTGACATTTGGAGGTATGGTTAGCGAAGCCAAAGAGGCTATATCAAAAAACGGGAATCCTTATAGCATCCTTACCTTAACCGATTACACTGATTCTTACGCCATCTATTTCTTTAAGAATAGTTATGTTGAATTTGGCAAGTATTGTAAAACCGGATTATTTGTTTTAGTTAGGGGAAAAGTTCAGAAAAGATATAATCAGGAATCGTATGAATTTAAAGTTACTAATATTGAATTACTTTCAGAAGTTAAGAAAAATCATGTAAAAAGTGTAACTATTAATATTCCTCTTGATCAAATTAATAAATCAATTATAGAAGAAATTGAAGGGTATACCAAGAACAAAAAAGGTAAATCGATGTTAAAATTCTGGGTTTCTGATGAAGAAAACAATCGAAATATTTCACTTTTTTCAAGAAATACCCGCATAAATTTTGACAATGATTTTATTTCGTTTTTAGAAAATCATCCCGGTATTGGATATCGGATTAATTAATTTAATTTTGTCCGAAAATTAAAAATAACAAATAAAATATACGATTATGGCAATTGAAATAACCGATGCAAACTTTGATGAAGTTGTAATGAAATCTGACAAACCTGTAATGATTGACTTTTGGGCCGTTTGGTGTGGTCCATGCCGGATGATTGCTCCTATTGTTGAAGAAATGACGGGGGAATACGAAGGTAAAGCAGTTATCGGGAAAGTCGATGTGGATTCAAATCCGGGTGTTGCAATGAAGTATGGAATTCGCAATATCCCGACGGTACTTTTTGTTAATAATGGCGAAGTTGCCGACAAACAAGTTGGAGCAGCTCCCAAACAAAAATTTGTGGAGAAACTGGATGCTCTTCTTTAAAAAAAGTTAATAATCTATTCTTAGCCGGATATGTATTTCCGGTGTGTTTTTAATATTCTGGGTTTGAAAAATATTTTGGACATAGAACAATTTCATCAATTCGATAATCTTGACTTAATTGCTCATGAGGTAGTTGAGGGATTTATAACAGGTTTACATCGAAGCCCATTCCATGGTTTTTCGGTTGAATTTGCTGAACATCGTTTATACAATCAGGGTGAATCGACAAAACATATCGATTGGAAACTTTTTGCCCGTACCGATAAGTTGTTTGTAAAACAATATGAGGAAGAAACAAACCTCCGATGCCAGATTGTAATTGATACTTCTTCATCAATGCTTTTTCCTTATTCAAAAGGGTCAAAACAATTGCATAATAAACTTGCCTTTTCAGTATACTGTGCAGCTGCAATGATTTATTTATTGCGAAAACAACGTGATGCAGTGGGATTAACCCTCTTCTCAAATCAAATTGAGGATCATTTAGATGCCCGGCTTTCATCGGTTAATGCTGAACTGATGTACGGAAAGCTGGCAAATCTGATTCAACCTGAAAGTTATGAGCTTCGAAAAAAAACAAATACTGTTGATGCCCTTCATCAGATTGCAGAAAAAATTCATAAACGCTCATTGGTAGTTATTTTTAGCGATATGATTGAAACTGAGAAAACTGACGAATTGTTTTCTGCACTTCAACATCTTCGTTACAACAAACATGAAGTAATCCTTTTTCATGTAACCGACCATAAACAGGAGAAGGATTTTAGCTTTTCGAACCGGCCCCATCGATTTGTAGATCTTGAAACCGGGCATCAGATAAAGTTTAATCCACATGAAGTTAAAACTCATTATGTAGAAACAGTTAAAAATTATTTCGACGAATTAAAAGTTAAATGCGGGCAATATCAGATCGATCTAGCTGAAGCTGATATAAACGAAGATTTTAACCAGGTTCTGTATACATATCTTGTTAAAAGAAAGAGGTTGTTTTAATCTATTAATTTATTTTACCATCTCAGAAATCCAATTTGTAATTAATCTCAATGCCTCAGGGTCTATAGTTTCTTCAATTTGGCCGTATTCTGAAACCGCACCTGTCTCACAATTCTGAAAAAGATGGTTGAGGTTTTTTAATTCCTGTATTTTGAAATTTTTGTTGCCCCCTTCTGTTAATGCTTTTTCAATGGCTTCAAGGTTTGCTTTTGAAGGAACCTGCAAATCCTTATCTCCTATCAGAGCTAAAACAGGGCATTGGACTTTTGTAAGGGCCAGATATGGATCATAAGCAAGGAAAAATTTGAACCAGGGAGTATTAACCGCTTCAATCCTTTGGGAGATAAGTTTTTTCTGCTCATCATTTAATACATCATACATGCCTCTGGAATAAACGTATTTTAGTTTTTCAATAGCAGTATCTAGTTCATTTTCTCTCAGAATAATAGAAAAAATATCAGATTGTAGTTGTCGGTTTTGCTGAATCATATCTTCTGATAAACCACCTGCCCTGTTAATTAATTCTCCTTGCTCATACAATATCTGCTCTCCATTTATACCGGGTCCTGCCCATAAAACTGATATCCTTTAAATTATTAGCCGCAATAGGAGCAATAATACCTCCTTCACTGTGTCCGATTAAACCAATCCGGGAATTATCGATTTTAGGATGGTTTTTCAAATAATTAACTCCGGCCAAAGCATCTCCTGCCAGTTCTTCGCTGGTTACCTTTCTAATATCTCCTTCCGATCCGCCAACACCCCGATCATCAGTTCGTAACACTGCAAATCCATTGCGGGTTAAATAATCGGCAAGTACAAGAAATGGTTTATGACCAAAAATGGTTTCATCCCTATCCTGAGCTCCCGATCCAGTGATTAATACAACAGCCGGAAATTTTCCTTCACTATTTGGAATGGTTAATGTCCCTGCTAATGTAATACCATCATTTTTATTTTGATAAATAACTTCTTCTTCCAGATATGGATATGGTTTAACAGGTGTTTGTGGTCGTTTGAATTCAATAACTTTATCGGTTTTAGTTAAAGTGAGTGAGAGGCTCATTCCATTCTGGCTCCATGTTCCCTCAATCGATTCTTTATCTTTAAAAAATCCTTTGAAATTTCCATTGATTGGTCTAATTACCAGGATGAGGCTATCTCCATTTGTGCTAACTTCCGTAACCGGAATATCTGTTGCTCCTTGCTGTGGAACATCCATTTTGGCTGCAAGTAAATCTCCCTCGGTAAGCATCACTTTAAAAATCAATTCAATTTTTGCACTGGAAACATCAAGATTTCCACTCCAGTTTCCAATTGCTTTCTTGTTTTCTGTTTCCTGTGATATTGCTTGCAATTGAAATACTATTAAAAAGATTAATAGTATCTGAAAGTGTAATATCATTGTCAAGCTTAATTGAGTATTGGATCTGAATAATTGTTTAATTGTTTTCATGGTTTTAGATTTTTAAATGCCTGATTGTTTAATATACACTTTCATAGTTCTGAGGTAATTTTCAAAATTTTCTTTTCCCAAAGTTGTTATTTTAATTAGTGTGAGTGGACGTTTACCTTTAAATGTTTTTTCTATTTCTACAAATTCTGCAGCTTCGAGCTTGCTTAAATGCGACGAAAGGTTGCCTTGTGTAATTCCGGTATTGTTTTTCAGATATAAAAAATCAGCCTTTTCTATTACTGAAAGCAGGGTGAGAATTGCTATTCGCACCGGCTCATGGATGGTTTTATCCAGTGAAATGATATCTATTAAAATATTATGACTCATTTTTAGCAATTTTTGGATATTCTTTCAGAAATACGAAAAATTTATAAAATCCAATTGTAAGAATAACTAGTCCGGCAATTGCCATTAAACCATAACCATAGTTTCTGGTGTGAATCCAGGGTTGAAGGAAAATAGTGAAAGGTACACTGAGTGCATAAATTAGTCCTACAATAAAAAAAATAGAATATTCTGTATAATATGAAATTAGCCCAAAAATGAGGATCAGGAACATAAACTCAATTAGTAAGGGAATAAATTGACTTTTTTGCTCGGTTTGTATTATAACTTTTACTGATAGAAAATAAGCGACTGCCGTTAGCATCTGTGCTGAAAATGCAATATAGAGAACCCATTTTCGTTTCTTTCTTCTTGCCTTTGAATATTTTACTGATCCGATTCTTGGATTTGTAATAAGAGTTTTAATTAAGACTAATATCAGGGTAACTGGAAGAATCAAAAATCGCACTAGTAGCGGACTAGTAATTTCAAGATTGTCAAGAATTGAATTTGTAAAATATATTAAAAATATACTTCCAAAGAGAAGCTCCATAATCCCGTCTTTAAAATAAATATGAAAGGATTTTTTTTCAAGTTGATTAAAAAGTGTTTTGTCTTTCATGGCTATGCAAATTAGTATGCAATAAATTATAGTTTGCAGTACAAACTAAATATATTAAATTCTATTTTCCAAATATTTTCTGAAATAAATTATTATTCAAAATTGACATTTAGAGGATTTTGTTGGATTTATTGATTTATTCTCCATAATCAAATGATTATTTCAAATGTTTAAAAATTGTGAGTTTTCAACTATAAATTGTTAACTATTGGTATTGGTGAACCACCAGTATTATACATTGTTTTATCTATATTTGAGCAAATTTGTGAATTATGACTCCGAAGTATGATGAAGGGACAATCAGGACGCTGGATTGGCAGGAGCATATCCGTAAACGGCCTGGGATGTATATTGGGAAGCTTGGTGATGGGGCTTCACGTGACGATGGTATTTATGTATTACTTAAAGAAGTGATGGATAATTCTGTCGATGAATTTATGATGGGATTCGGAAAAAAAATCGAAGTATCCATCGATCAGCATATTGTTAAGGTACGTGATTACGGCCGTGGAATTCCATTAGGAAAGTTGGTTGATGCTGTCAGTAAAATGAATACCGGGGCCAAGTACGATTCAAAAGTTTTTAAAAAATCGGTAGGTTTGAACGGTGTTGGGATTAAAGCTGTAAATGCACTTGCTTCTGATTTTAAAATAATGGCTGTTAGGGAAGGAGTTGGTAAAGAGGTTGCATTTAGCGGTGGAATCATAAAAAATGAACGCGATTTAAAAGGGCTTGAAGAGGAAAATGGAACTATAGTTACTTTTCAACCAGATGAATCAATCTTCAAAAAGTTTCATTATATCGATGACTATGTCATAAATATGATGAAAAATTACACTTTCCTCAATTCGGGACTTACAATTGAATTTAACGGTGAAAAGTATTATTCCCGCAATGGATTGCTTGACCTTCTGGAAGAGAATCTAGACCAGGAACCAATTTATCCGATAATTCATCTGAAAGGAGAAGATATTGAAATTGCCATAACTCATGGAAACCAATATGGAGAAGATTATTATTCGTTTGTAAACGGACAATTTACTTCACAAGGCGGAACTCATCTTCAGGCTTTCCGTGAAGTACTTGTAAAAACAATCCGTGATTTTTATAAAAAGGATTTTGATCCTTCCGACATCAGAGCCTCTATAGTTGCTGCCTTAAGTATAAAAGTGGAAGAGCCGGTTTTTGAATCACAAACTAAAACAAAACTGGGATCGAAAGATATTGGGCCCGATGGTCCTTCGGTTCGTCAGCATGTTGGTAATTTCCTTCAGAAGGAATTGAATAACTTCCTTCATAAAAATTATGAAATTGCTGAAAATATGCTCCGAAGGATTGTAGAATCAGAAAGGGAAAGGAAAGCTATTTCAGGGATAAAAAAATTAGCCAAACAGCGGGCAAAAAAAGCCAGCCTTCATAACCGCAAACTGCGCGATTGCCGGATTCACTACGATGGGAAGGATGACCGGAAAGAAGAATCTTCTATATTTATTACCGAAGGAGATTCTGCAAGTGGTTCAATCACTAAATCACGTGATGTGAATACTCAGGCAGTTTTCAGCTTAAAGGGAAAACCACTGAACACCTATGGATTGTCGAAAAAAATAGTATACGAGAACGAAGAATTCAACCTGCTTCAGGCAGCATTAAACATTGAAGAAAGCATTGAAGATCTCAGATATAATAAAGTTATTATAGCAACTGATGCCGATGTCGACGGAATGCATATCAGGTTGTTGCTTATAACTTTTTTCCTGCAGTTTTTTCCTGAATTAATTAAAAAAGGGCATGTATTTATTTTACAAACTCCTTTGTTTAGGGTCAGAGATAAACGGAAAACCATGTATTGTTATTCGGAAATTGAAAAGGAACGTGCTATAAAAAGATTAAAAGGGAAACCTGAAATTACCCGGTTTAAAGGATTGGGTGAAATTTCTCCCGATGAATTCAAACATTTTATTGGAGCAAATATCAGGCTCGATCCTGTTCAAATGAAAAAACATGAATCGGTAATTCAAATGCTTGAGTTTTATATGGGGAAAAACACACCCAACCGGCAGGAATTTATCATCGATAATTTGTATGTCGAAAAGGACGAAGTTGCTTAACATGATTTTATTTATAATTTGCGTTTGATTTTTAAACGATTGTTAGTCTATCCGTAATTGGGTATCTATTTTTAGAAGAGAATGTCAGAAGAGAATTTAATTGAAGAGGGTAAAGAAGGGATAACTTATTTATCTGGGATGTATCGTGAATGGTTCCTCGATTATGCATCATATGTAATTCTTGAAAGAGCAGTACCTTATATCAACGATGGTTTAAAACCTGTTCAGCGGCGTATTATGCATGCCATGAAAGAAATGGATGATGGCAGGTT
>JABMQB010000520.1 GCA_013203525.1 Mariniphaga sp. | reverse complement strand
TCCTCCAACGCAACAAAATCTTCTCCCGAATAATATAAACTATCTCCAAAATTTTTCCTCCACTCTTCATTTCCATTTAAGTCAGTTTTTATTAAAATAAGTTGAAAAATTTTTTCCTTATCCCAATCCGATCCTGTCAATAAATAGCCACCATCGGCTGCTTGTATCAGTCTTTTAGGAAATTGATGAAAAGGCATTTGATAAGTTTTTGTCCATATAGTGTCTCCCGTCTCATCCATCCTGACCAGCCAAAAATCTTTTAAACTGCTATTATCAGTTCTTATTGAACCAAGAGCAGTATAACCGTTATTCCTGTCAGAAATTACATCTGTAAAAAACGACACTTCACCATCTCTAAAAACCCTTTCCCATTCGATATTCCAGGTTTGCGAAACTCCTGAAAAACTGGAGATAAGTAAAAAAACAAAGATGAAATACCTGAGCTTTTTCATAATAAAATGTTTAAAGTGCAATTGATACGATTTCCCGGTTTTGAGATTGTATACGGGATTTATTCATATAAGTTGTTAATTGTTAAATTGGATTTTCAACCAATTATTTCTTACGGAAAACAGTTATATCCCTGTCACTAATTTTATTAATAAATAGTTTATTAATTTCGGCAATTCATAAAGCTTTATAATCAAAAATATGAAAGTATTGGTAACCGGAGCTGATGGCTTATTAGGAAGCAATATTGTAAGAGAATTAATCAATCAGAAATACATAGTAAAAGTTCTTATTGAAAAAGACCGGAATACAGGCACCCTTAATGATCTGAATATTGAAAAAACAACAGGAAATATTCTTGATAAAGCTTCAATAGCTGAAGCCTTAAAAGGATGTGATTTTATAATCCATGCAGCAGCGAGTACAGCTATCTGGCCGGCTCGTTCCCAATCAATCAGAAAAATAAATATCGAAGGGACATTAAATATTTTAGAGGCTGCCAAAAAAAATAACATAAAAAGGATTGTGCATGTTGGAACAGCAAATTCATTTGGTTGTGGAACAAAGGAAAATCCGGGCAATGAATCCAATCCATTTACTGCCGGAAAATATAAACTTGATTATATCGACTCAAAATATGAGATTCAGCAAAAACTTCTTCAGGAATCAAAAAAAGGGAACATTGAAATTGTTATTGTAAATCCAACATTTATGCTGGGGCCGTATGATTCAAAACCATCGAGCGGTCAATTTCTTATTGCCTTATATCAGAATAAAGTACCCGGATATACTAACGGTGGCAGGAATTTCCTATATGTAAAAGATGCAGCTACAGGAGTTGTTAATGCCTTAAAAAAAGGCTGCCCGGGAGAATGTTACATTCTTGCCGGTACAAACCTATGCTATAGTGAATTTAATGCTGTAATTTCAAAAACATTAAATGTTAAAACACCAAAAATCTGGTTTCCAAAACCATTTATTTTATTATATGGTTTTATTTCAGAACTATTAGGAAAAGTATTTAGGTTTGAACCAAAAGTAAGTATAGCAGTTGCCAAAATAAGTACCGATTCACATTTTTACAGTGCTCAAAAAGCTATCGAGGAACTTGATTTGCCGCAAACTTCGGTTGAGGTTGCTGTAAAAGATGCTATGGATTGGTTTAGGGAGAATGGGTATGTATAACCCCTCTCCTCCGCCGATTGGCAGAGGATCTCCCCTTGATAAGGATAGAAATGGGAAACTGAGCATTATTTGATTAAAATAAAAATATGCCACAATTTGATTTTAAAGATAAAGTAGCAATTGTAACCGGTTCGAGCCAGGGAATTGGGAAACAGATAGCCCTTGAACTTTGCAAAAAGGGTGCTATAGTTATTATCAACGGGAGAACCGAGAAAAAATTAAATGCAACCAAGGAAAGATTGCAGAAAGCAGGATTTGATGTTTTTGCCATTGCCTGCGATGTTGGAATTTTTTCAGATTGTGAAAAGATGGTTAAAGAGGTTGTGAATAAATTCGGACGAATTGATATCCTCATCAACAACGCAGGGCTGGCTATGGAAGGCAAAATAGCTGAAACAAATCCGGAAGTATTTCAAAAAGTAATGCAGGTGAATGTTTTGGGATATTTGTACCCAATCCAGGCAGCTTTACCATATATTCTTCAATCAAAAGGCAGTATTATTTTTAATAGTAGCATAGCAGGATTTGTGGGGCTTCCAGGATTTTCAGGATATTCGATTTCAAAAATGGCATTAACCGCTTTGGCTCAATCGTTACGAATTGAACTTAAAGGAACAAGTGTGCACGTGGGAATTAATTATATCGGATTTACTGAAAACGAGATATCAAAAACTTACTTCGATGAAAAAGGGCAGTTGCAAATTATGCCAAAACGTGAAGGAGTAAAACTAATGCCAGTTGAAAAAGTTGCCTGCAAAATATTACAAGGGATTTCAAGAAAACGACAAACTCAAACATTCTCGGGTATGGGAAAAGTAATGCATTTTTTGCAGCGGTTTTGCCCTAGACTAATGGAAATTATTTTAAGTGTGACATATAAAAAGAGAATGAAGATGTAGTCAATTCAAATTTGCTTTCAATTTATTAATTACAAACTCCTTTCGCCGCCTTGAAACCGGTATTACTTTACCATCCGATAATTGCAATAAACCACCCTCATTTTTCAAATATGCCACCACCTGTTTTAAATTAATGAGGTGAGTTTTATGCACACGCACAAAATTATATTCCTTTAATAACTCTTCAAAATCGACTAATGTTTTTGCAACTAACAAATGACGGCCACCGATAAAATAAATATGGGTATAATTTGCTTCCCCTTCACAACGTATAATGGTATCAACTTCTACAAATTCGATTTTATCGGCCGTTGGTAATCCAATACGAGGATTTGCCGGACGTTGTAAATTATAATACAACTGTTTTAAAAGTTGGCTTTCTTCTTTTTTTCTGATTCTGAC
>JABMQB010000519.1 GCA_013203525.1 Mariniphaga sp. | reverse complement strand
GTTTATAATCGTCAACATAATAAAAAATCACTCATATTCTGAGTGATTTTTTATATTCCAATTATAACCATATTTTGCTTCTAATTGGAATTCGGAGAAGTAGTTCTCCTGAAAGATACGAAAGAACTGGCTAGCCGTTCGGATTGTTGAAAATCAAGAAATCTTTTTCAGTCTTCGTCTTCCAACAGGTATTACAAAACGACAATATCTGTCGGTCGTAAATCCGCGCACAGGCAAACCCATAAAACATAAGACTCGACCCTCACCATCATCTTTCACTGCTTCAAGCCTTCCCGAGGAAAAAAGCGCCGTACCAATTTCATCTACACGGCATCCAACCGTTACAGCTAGGACACGTATCTCAATAAAGGCGTACATCTTTCCTTCTTTGGGTTCTTGCTTTTTTCTCCTTGCCATGTCTCTCCCCTTCCTCCCATCTCCTATTTCTAGGAGAACACTAACACCTAATGATATTATCCATATATTTTATAAAATGTCAATATTTTTATTAAAAAACTTTTGTTTTGGGGCTAAAATAAGCAATACTACAATAATATAAATTATTTTAAAGCCTCAAAAACCTTACTCCTACTCTTCCCTCCTTTTACTAAGTTAAATTTATTTTTCTCTATTTCAAAATAGCGAGCTAAAATTTGTAAAACTTTTTCACTAGCCTTTCCTTGTTCTGCTTTTTCTTTTACTCTCAGTTCGAAACTATTTTCTCTCTTTCGAATAATTTCATCTTTTTTTGATTTGGGGAATACTTTAACTCTTATTAACATCTTCCTTTTCATTATTGTCCTTTGCTTTTTCCTTGTTACTCATATAACTATGAACCACCCTCTCAACCAAAATCAAAGCAGCATCATCAAAAAATCCCGGAATCAAATCAGGAGCAATAAAATAAATTAAAACTAAAATTAGAGACCAATTTTTCTTTAGAAAACTTTTTGTACTTTTTGGCATTATTTATAATTATTTTTATTTAGCATATTTATCAGTCAAAAATCCAACTAAGCTTCCTAATATAATAGTCATTATAGATATAGGAATAATTGATATTGGATCACTGGCCGCTACAATAATTATAATTGGTAATATCGATAATGTAGCAACTAATAACCCCTTTTTCCAACTCTTTAGAGGTATAGAAATATAGGCTATAACAAATCCCATTACAATCCAAAAAACAAAGGCTGAAATATTTGAATACCAATCTAAGCCTTGAATTATCATAGGAATCACATCGATAGTACCTACGATTGTTCCGATTAGTAAGGATGTTATAATTTTTTTCATTTTTTTATTTCTTATTAGAATAAATTCTATACACATAACAAAAATATTCTTTTCCACTTTTAATCTTTTTATTATACTTCCTCTCTATTTTCCCACCCAACATTTCAGCAATTTTTCTACTAGCAATATTTTTCTCAGCAGCCGAATATGTTATATATTCATATTCTGAATTTTCATCTGCCCACTGCTTTAGTGCTTTCATTGCTTCCTGACCATATTTATAACCAAAAGCAGATTTCTTTATCCATATTCCCATTTCAGGAGTATCCTTATCTAATTTATGTAAACCAATACAGCCTAGAAATTCCTTAGATATTTTTTCTAAAATAACTAGCTGTAAATTATTGCCCCTCTTTATTCCTTTTATAGATTTATCAATAAACTCTTGAGTCTCTTTCAAATCTTTACTAGGCTCAATTTCCATGTAAACTGTAATTTCTCGTGTCAGTTCGTTAAAAATATCTTTTTTATATCTCAAAGCAATTGGCACAAGTAAAAGACGTGTTGTTTCTATTTTTGTATTTAATAAACTTTTCATGTCTTAATTTATAATCCTTAGCTACCCTCTTTGACTTTGCATATATTATTTTTACAAACCTTTTCTCTTTTTGGACAACATACTTCTGGACACATACGAGGGAAAATATCTTTACAATTATTTTCTTCATACCACTTATCTTTATAATTTTTATTTACAACATCATCATACGAAAAACCCCCACAACCAGAACAATCACAACCACAAGCCACTACCACGCAATTATCTGCCGTATTACAAAACTTTTCTTCTTTTACTTTGACCATATCTTTTATTTCTGCTTCCTTGGGTATTGAAAAAATATTATACACAAAAAATAATACCATCCCAGCAATAAGAATTGGTAAACTTAATATTAATATTTTTTTCATAT
>JABMQB010000518.1 GCA_013203525.1 Mariniphaga sp. | reverse complement strand
GAGTTCCATGGGTTACCATAAAAAACAGACAATTATAAACACATGAAATGATATTTACTAAAATTAAACTATGGCTTAATCATTCTGTAATCAGAACAAATTACTTTTAATTCCAGCTCTGAATCATTCGCTTCTATATTTCTTAAAAATCGTTTCCCATAGGTTGCCAGTACCCTGGCAACCTTTTTCTATTTAAAAACATTAAAAATTAATTGCCTTTACTGGTGTCGGTTATCAACACAAGTTTTATTTTACTAATTTTGGAATCTTTACAATTTAACCTGAAAATTTCAGGCTAAACCAAATATTTTATGTTTAAAAGAATAATTCATTTCCTGAAGAATAGACTCCTTCTTGTTATAATTATAGGTTTTGTTATTGGTATTCTGGCAACAATTTATTCACACAAATTGGTTGAGGCTACTTCAACTGATGAATCATGTAAAATGTGCCATGTCCATCCCCATGTTTTTGATTCATGGAAACTGTCAGTTCATTACGATACAAGAGTAGGTATTCGCATTCAGTGTGTCGATTGCCACCTCCCTCCAAAGGGGCAAGGTTTCCTAAAAGAAAAAATTATTGCTTCAACACGCGATGCGTACGGATATATTTTTAAAGACAGTGCCAATTTTAATTGGGAAGCCAAATCTACACTGGAGCAAGCACAACATCATGTATTTAAAGAATCATGTGTTCATTGTCATGAAAACCTGTTCCCTTTAACTCTTACTAAAAAAGGGCAGGATGCACATTTATATTATACTCAAAAAGAAGATGAACTCCGTTGTATAAATTGTCATTTGAATGTTGGCCATTACGATCCAAATGCCTTACATGCCCAAAATGTAAATTTTGGAAATACCGACAACGAAAATCTGGAAGTTTATGCTGAAGCCACCATAGTCTCTGAACATACGGATTATACTGAACAGATTCCAAATACAACCATCTCATTTAATATGAAGGCAATTCCTGAAGGATCATTTAAAATTGGAAGCCCCGATTCTGAACCTTTAAGGGATACAGATGAAGGTCCGGTTAAAGAAGTAAAAATTGGCTCTTTTTTTATGGCCGAAGTTGAAGTTAGCTGGAATGAATTTCTTGCATTTTACACTGCAACAGCTTCTGAAGGACGCTCAACTGATACCGAAGGCAGCAGGCTCAATGCCGAAGTTGATGCAATAACAGGCCCTACTCCACCCTATGGACAACCTGACCAAAATTGGGGTATGGGAAAAAGGCCAGCTATTACGATGAGTTTTGAAGCTGCTGAAACATATTGCAAGTGGCTTTCGCAAGTTACAGGAAAAACATATCGTTTACCAACCGAAGCCGAATGGGAATATGCTTGCCGGGGTGGAATAGAATCTCCATATTTTTTTGAAGGATCTCCCAAAGATTTTTCACAAAAAGGATTATTTCAAAAAATATTTGGAAATACCAGTGATGCTATAAATAAATACATTATTTTTAAAGAAAACAGCGAATTAAAAACCCAGGAGCCTGGTTTAGTGGAAGCTAATCCTTTTGGGTTAAAAAATATGCTGGGAAATGCTGCTGAATATTGTTCCGATTGGTATGCTCCTGATGCTTATTCAAAATTAAGTGATGGGGCAATTAATCCAAAAGGTCCATCATCGGGCGAAGAGCATGTAATCAGGGGTGGTTCTTTTAAAAGCGAAGTTGAAGATATACGAAATGCATCTCGCGATTATACACGAACTGAGGCCTGGTTAAAAACCGATCCGCAAATGCCAAAAAGTAAATGGTGGTTATCTGATTGCAACTTTATAGGTTTCAGGGTAGTATGCGAATTCAATGAAAATACGGGCAAATAAAAAATATAACTAACTAAATTAAATAAAGGAATTATGAGTGACAATAATTTTTCAAGAAGAAAATTTTTAGCCGGTGCAGCAGCTGTAGGTGCTGTGGGTGCCATGGGTGTTGGATCCCTATCATCATGTGCGTCCGGTGGATCAGAAACTGGTTCAACAGGAGTTTGGACACCGAGAGAATTAAATTTACCACCGCTACTCGATATAGCTCCTGAAGGTAAAGAATTAAAAGCAGGTGTAATTGGATGTGGTGGCCGTGGTTCAGGTGCAGCATTTAATTTTCTTGATGCAGGTCCGGGATTATCAATTGTGGCTATCGGGGACGTATTTCAGGATAGGGTTGATGATTTAAAAACCAAATTAAAGGATCGAAAAAATGTTGAAGTACCTGAAGAAAACTGCTTTGTTGGTTTTGATGCCTTTGAGAAAGTAATTGATGCAGGTGTTGATGTTATTATTC
>JABMQB010000517.1 GCA_013203525.1 Mariniphaga sp. | reverse complement strand
TCAAGGACTAATGTCCGGGATGATTACAGATTCAAATCTCCGAGATAAATCCCGGAGTTAATCAAAGATATAACACCTTTTATATAGCTAAAACTGACTAACTCCGGCATTTATGCCGGAGAACATAAAATAATAGACGAACCGGGCTTTAGCCCTGAAAATAATAAATTATGTTTTTTGCAGATAACCTAAAATTTCTCCGGACAAGGCAAAAGAAGTCGCAATCAGATTTAGCTTTAACACTTGAATTAACCAGAACTACCCTTTCGGGCTATGAAAAAAATGTACAGCCACCTTTTAAGGTACTCATTAAAATTGCAGAGTATTTTAATATTTCACTGGATGCATTGATTCGTTACGATTTGAAGCAGCTTTCAGAATTCCAGTTTTCACAAATTGAAAATGGATTTGATGTGGATGTTACCGGAAAAAAACTTCGTTTACTTACTATATCAGTCAATCAAGATGGCAATGAGAATATTGAAATGATACCAAAAAAAGCACACGCAGGATACACTTCAGGATATGCCGATCCTGAATTTATTTCATCACTCCCACGTTTTACATTGCCATTCCTTCCAAAAGAAAAAACTTACCGGACCTTCCAGATAAAAGGTGATTCGATGCTACCTATTCCAGAAGGATCATGGGTAACTTGTTCATATATTGAGAACTGGCAGGAAATTAAAGATGGAACGGCATGTATTATAGTTACTAAAGAAGAAGGAATTGTTTTTAAACTAATTTATAATCAGCTAAAAAAGAATAAATCCTTTTTATTGGTTTCAAAAAACCGGATTTACAAACCCTATGAGTTGGAAGTAAAAAATATTATTGAAATGTGGAAGTTTGAAACGTATAATGGGTTTGAGATAAAATAGAATCTTGATTTCAAATAATTGTTTGATAATTCAACTAAAAATCAGAAATTAGCTTTTCCAAATTAATTAAAATATATTTATTGGAAATATAAAATTAACCATGATTATTTCTAGAATAATATTAAGAAACTGGAAAAATTTTAAGGAAATTGATGTTCCCTTGAAAAACAGAGTTTTTGTTGTTGGACCAAACGCATCAGGTAAATCAAATTTTTTAGATGTTTTTAGGTTTCTTCGTGATATCGCAAAACCTGGAGGAGGATTACAGAATGCAGTATTAGAAAGGGGAGGTATATCAAAAATTAGGTGTTTAGCAGCAAGAAGACATCCCGAAGTAGAAATTGAGATTCATATATCTGAGTTTGATTCAAGTGAAATATTATGGAGATACTCAATAGGTATTAAACAAGAAGTAAGAGGTTACAGGTTACCATATCTTACACATGAAAAGGTTTGGCAAAAAGATAAACTTATTCTTGAGCGACCTGACTTTAATGATAAAAAGGATAAAGAACGATTAACACAAACTCATGTAGAACAAATAAATGCAAATAAAAAATTTCGTGAAATTGCGCGATTTTTAGAAAGTACAGTTTATTCTCATTTGCTTCCTCAATTATTAAAACACCCACAATCTTTTACTGGACCTGATTTACCAGGTGATCCATTTGGAAAAGGATTCTTAGATCGTATATCAAAAGTTAATGAAAATACTAGAAAGGCATGGTTAAGAAGGATAGGATCTGCTTTAAAAATTGCTGTCCCCCAATTTATGGAAATAGATTTTACTGAAATAAATGGGAGACCTCATTTAGAAGCTATTTATGATCATTGGCGTCCTGGTGCAGGAAAACAGAAAGAAGATCAATTTTCTGATGGCACACTTCGTCTTATTGGATTTTTATGGTCGCTACAAGAAGGTGATAGTTTACTATTGTTAGAAGAGCCTGAAATTTCGTTAAACAGTGCAATTGTTTCGAAAATACCATCTTTAATTTATAAAATTCAAAAACCAAAAAAAAGACAAGTTTTTATTTCTACTCATAGTGTTGATTTATTAAATGATAGAGGTATTTCATTAGATGAAATTTTAATTTTAAATCCAAATCTTGAAGGGACAGAAATTAAAAGTGCCTCATCATTTCCTGAGGTAAAAGCAATGCTTGCGGGAGGAATGACTCCAGGTGCAGCAATTATTCCAAGAACTAAGCCAAAAGATATTAATCAACTCACTTTGTTTTAGAAATGATTTACATTAATCTAATTTATGAAGATGATTTGAGTGAAATGGTTATGGTTCATATTCTTAACCAATTTAACAATAAATTTCACATTGCAAACTCATATCCGGGACATGGATTTGGTTATTTAAAAACTAATATTAGAGGATTTAATCAAGCATCTTCAATTATTCCTCACTTTATGCTAACTGACCTAGATAATTATATTTGTCCGACTGAACTTATAAATGATTGGATTAACTTTACGGTCAATCCTAATTTTATTTTTCGAATTGCTGTAAAAGAAGTAGAATCGTGGCTTTTAGCTGATATCGAAGGTTTGTCTGAATTTTTAAGGGTTTCACCAAACAATTTTCCATTGCAACCCGAAATTGAAATAGATCCAAAAAACAAATTGATTCAGTTGGCACGACGATCAAGATTAAGAAAAATAAGAGAAGACATAGTACCAATAAATGATAATGCAACTATTGGTCCAAATTATAATGGTTGCTTAATTGAATTTATAGTCAAAAAATGGGATATTCAAAAAGCAATGCAGAGGAGTTCCAGCCTTTTAAGTGCTATTAACAAATTAAACCAATTTACGATTCCTTAATTCAAATTCAAGATACATCTGAAAATCATGGAATATGAAACGTATAATGGGTTTGAGATAAACCAGTAAATCCTAATTCATTGAGATGATTACAAAATTTTCCTGAAAAATTCGGTACTACCTGTTTTTTCATTATTTTTATTCCAAACCTAAAAATGAAAATTTACGATTATATAGTTATAGGTTCGGGCTTTGGTGGCAGTGTATCATCGATGCGGTTGGCTGAAAAAGGCTATTCGGTATTAACCATTGAAAAAGGCAGGCGATTCCAAACTGAAGATTTCCCAAAATCAAACTGGAACATAAAAAAATATCTTTGGCTACCACAATTAGGATTCCTTGGATTTCAAAAACTCGACATTTATAAACATGCATTTATTTTAAGCGGAACCGGTGTTGGAGGCGGAAGCCTTGTTTATGCAAATACATTGATGATTCCCCCAACAGAATTTTTTAATAATCCGCAATGGAAAAAATTTGGTAACTGGGAAGAGGAATTAAAACCATTTTACAAAACGGCCAGTTTTATGTTGGGTCGTACCAAATTTGAAAAGTTTAACTACGAAGACCTGACTTTAAAAGAAGTTGCCAAAGACATGGGTAAAGAAGAATCATTCGACAATGTTTACGTGGCAGTATATTTTAATGAAGATGAAACCGCAAAAGATCCCTATTTTAATGGACATGGCCCTTTACGAAATCCTTGCACCAACTGTGCAGGATGTATGGTAGGCTGCCGTGAAAATGCAAAAAATACATTGGATAAAAACTACCTTTGGTTTGCTGAAAAAAATGGTGCAGAAATAATCTCAGAAACCAATGTATGGAAAATTGAATATAAGGATGGCGAATACATCATCCATACAAAAAGAACAGCAGGAATAATCACACATGGTAAAAAAGTATTTCGATCAAAGGGATTAATTATTTCTGGAGGCGTACTTGGAACTTTGAAACTTTTGTTAAACCAGAAGCATATTTACAAAACTTTATCCGGGCTTTCTGACACTCTTGGGCAAAGTTTACGAACAAATTCTGAAACTCTTTGCACTGCCACATTTGCCGATCAAAAACTAAACAACAGCATAGCAATCAGTTCAATTTTTAGCCCGAATAAGGATACTTCGATAGAAATTTGCAAGTATCCAAATAAATCGAACATGATGCGGAACCTGTTGACTTTATCAGTTGATAAAAAAGGAACCAGTGTAGCACGGGCTTTAAAATTCCTATTAAAAATTATCACGCATCCTATTCTTTTTCTCAGAATGGCATTTAACCGGAAATGGGCTGAACATACTGTTGTTTTCCTGGTGATGCAAACGCTTGATAATAAAATGCAGATGGTTCTTAAAAAGTGGCCATTCAGAAAAACTCTTACTATTAAAAATACAGGAGATAAAAAAGTAAATGCCTACATACCGGTTGGACAAGAAGTGATGCACCGGTATGCTAAAAAAGTAAATGGGCGTGCACAAAACTCGGCTGCTGAAATTTTAATGAATGTCCCTTCAACGGCACATATCCTAGGTGGTTGCCAAATGGGAGAAACTATTAAAACAGGTGTTGTAGATAAAAATTTTAAAGTATTTGGATACCCAAATATGTACATTATTGATGGATCAATTGTGCAAGGCAACCTTGGTGTAAATCCAAGTTTAACGATCACCGCTTTATCGGAATATGCAATGAATAAAATCCCGGATAAATCAGGAAATTCCAAAATCAAACTGGAAAAGACATTAAATTTAAAATCTCAAATTGCAAATATTTGATAGCACTAAAAAGAAAATTTAAGTTTTAAAAAGGGTACAATGATCTCAGCATAAATTCAAATAGTTTTTTTATTTTCCACTCAATTTTTACGCTTCTATTGAAACGCTCCTCTTTTTAATGCAAATAAATAAGGCTTTACAAATCAAAAGCAAGAATATATTTATTCATTAACAATAAAAATCTATTGTTTTTATTTATATTTTTATAGGCAATCAAAAATAAAATCAACTAGTAATGGACAGATTTTTGGGAGCCTCGTATCTGAATATTCGATCTCTTTATTTTAAAATGATTGGCATCATTTTTTTAATTCTATGCTTATTTTCATGTAATAATGGGATCGAAGAAAAGTTAATTAACGTAAATAATGGAAGTGTTCAGCCTTCCGGGATTACGGTTAATTATCCTGGAAACGGCACAATTTTCCCTCCTGAAATGCCTGCACCTGAATTTTCATGGGAAAGTTCTGCTTCTAGCCAGGCAAAATATCACATATTTGCTTCAACTGATAAATCGGGAACAATTTTCTCTCAAATTGTTGATTCTTTAAACTGGAGGCCCGATTCTGTAGTTTGGGAATCAATAAAAACTTCTTCTAACCACGAAAAAATATTTTTCACAATTATTGGCGAAAGAAAAGGGATATTAAAAAAACTTCCATCTGGTAGAATTAATTTTTCTTTTTCACACGATTCTGTAGGAGCCCCTGTGTTTTTTAGAGCTGTACCTTTACCTTTTAGCTATGCAGTACAAAATGTCCATGAAATAGAATGGTACCTGGGGCATATTAATGATTTAAAACCAAAAAGAATTCTGGACAATATACCGGTATGTGCAAATTGTCATTCCTTTTCAAAAGATGGCTCCCAGTTTGCAATGGATATTGACTATGCCAATGATAAAGGGTCATACATCATTTCTCATGTGGAAGATTCTATCAAACTTACCTATGAAAAAATAATTACCTGGAGCGACTATAAAAGGGAGGATAAAGAAAGTACGTTTGGTTTACTATCCCAGATATCACCTGATGGAAAGTATGTTATATCGACTATCAAGGACCGGTCTATTTTTGTGCCTGTAGATAACTTGGAATATTCACAGCTTTTTTTCCCTATCAAGGGGATATTGGCTGTATATGACCGTGAAACGAAAAATATTTATGAACTTCCGGGTGCCAATATTAAATCTCTTGTGCAGAGTAATCCGAGCTGGTCGCCCGATGGAAAAGAAATAATTTTTACCAGTACCGCCAGATATTACTCTGCCGCATTGGAAAACTCGAAAAGTATCGTGATCGAAACCGCGGATGCAGCTGAGTTTCTTTCTAAAGTAAAGGATTTTAAGTTTGACCTTTACCGTCTTGATTTCAATGACGGCGCAGGTGGGATTGCCACACCAGTTCAAGGTGCATCAAAAAATAATGTTAGCAATTATTTTGCACGCTATTCTCCTGACGGAAAATGGATTATTTTTTGCCAGGCTGAAAACTACATGTTATTACAGCCCGACAGCAAACTTTATATTATGCCAGTCGAAGGCGGTGTGCCCCGTCTGATGAATTGCAATACTAACAATATGAATTCATGGCATTCCTGGTCCCCAAATGGGAAATGGGTAGTTTTTTCTTCTAAAAAAAATGGACCTTACACTCAATTATACCTTACCC
>JABMQB010000516.1 GCA_013203525.1 Mariniphaga sp. | reverse complement strand
TCTGGGTACCGATGCTTTTCAGGAATCGGATGTTGTGGGTATTTCAATGCCTGTACAAAATGGAATTACCAAATTACGACTCCTGATGAAATCCCTGAAGCAATTGCCCAGGCCTTTTATATTGCACAAACAGGACGCCCGGGACCTGTCCTTCTTGATATTACAAAAGATGCGCAGTTTGGCGAATTGGATTTTGAATATAAAAAATGCCATAAAATTCGCAGTTATGTTCCGGAATCTCATGTAATTCCTGAAAAAATTAAGGAAGCTGCCGATTTAATTAACAAGGCAAAAAAACCATTGATTCTTTGTGGTCAGGGAGTTATTATTTCAAGGGCTGAAGAAGAATTAAAAACATTTGCTGAAAAAGCAGGTATCCCAATTGCCTGGACTTTATTGGGACTTTCAGCATTTCCAACCAAACATCCACTAAATGTTGGAATGTTAGGTATGCATGGAAACTACGGTCCAAACCTGTTGACTAACCAGGCCGACCTCATCATTGCTATCGGAATGCGTTTTGATGATAGGGTTACCGGAAAAGTTAGTGCCTATGCTGAAAGTGCGAAAATTATTCATTTTGAAATTGATCCGGCAGAAATTGATAAAATCATTAAAGCCGATGTTGCTGTAATTGGAGATGCAAAAAAAGCTCTTGACTTGCTAATACCTCAAATCAATAAAAATTCGCATAATGAATGGATTCAGGAATTCAGGAATTGCGATGAAATTGAAAATGAGAAAGTAATTCAAAAGGATATTTATCCCAGCAAACCCGGATTAACTATGGGCGAGGCTGTGCGAATTGCTTCTGAAAAAACAAATCATGAAGCCATTCTTGTTACCGATGTTGGCCAGCAACAAATGGTAGCATCACGTTATTTCAAATTTAAAAACTCAAAAAGTAATGTTACATCCGGTGGATTGGGAACTATGGGTTACGGATTACCTGCCAGTATAGGAGCTCAACTTGGTGCTCCTGACCGGACTGTAGTAGCAGTAATTGGTGATGGTGGATTCCAAATGACCATTCAGGAACTTGGTACTATTTGGCAAAATAAACTTCCTGTAAAAATTATCATCCTTAATAATAATTTCCTTGGGATGGTAAGGCAATGGCAGGAACTGTTTTTTGAAAAAAGGTATTCTTTTACTGAACTTCACAATCCCGATTTTATCACTATTGGAAAAGGTTTTGGAATTGAAGGACATAAAGTTGAAAAACGCGAAGACCTTGAAAGCGGAATCCAGAAAATGATTGACCATGATGGACCCTACCTTTTAGAAGTTGTTGTTGAAATGGAAGATAACGTTTTTCCAATGGTTCCGGCAGGTGCATCAGTCTCTGATGTGATTCTTGAACCAGCAAAGTAAATCGATATATTAATTATTAAAAAAGATGAAAATGAAAAAGGAATTCATAATAACGGTTTATTCTGAAAACCATATTGGTTTACTTACACGGATTACAATCATATTTACCCGAAGGAAAATTAACATTGAAAGTTTAACTGTGTCTGAATCGGCAATAAAAGGAGTTTACAAGTTTACCATTGTTGTATTGAGTAATGTTGAACAAACCCAAAAAGTTGTTTCCCAAATCGATAAGCAGGTTGATGTTTTAAAAGCATTCTACCATACTAACGAAGAGATGATTTATCAGGAGATTGCTCTTTATAAAGTTAGTACGGAAACTTTGTACGATAGCGACCAGATTGAAATTATGGTGCGCAATTCAGGTGCACGAATCCTGGAAATTACACGCGAATACACGGTAATTGAAAAAACAGGGCACAAAGAAGAAACCCAAAAACTGTTTGAAGATTTAAACAAATACAAGGTTATGCAGTTTATTCGCTCAGGACGTGTGGCACTTACCCGCGACCCTATTGAAAGGCTTTCAGAATTCCTGAAAGAGCGTGATGAATTTCTTGAAAATCTTGACTGATAGGTATTTATTAGATACATTTGAAATTAAATTAAAATCAATCATAATAAAATATTTTTAACCATGGCAAATTATTTTAACTCACTTCCATTACGTCTTCAACTTGAACAATTGGGAAAATGCGATTTTATGGATGAATCGGAATTTTCAAATGGAGTAGAAAAACTATTAGGGGGAAAAATTGTAATCCTGGGTTGCGGCGCACAAGGACTTAATCAGGGATTAAATATGAGAGATAGCGGACTTGATGTTTCTTATGCACTTCGTGAAATTGAAATCACCGAAAAACATATTTCATATCAGAATGCCACTAAAAATAAGTTTGAATTTGGCACATTTGAAGAAATGATTCCTAAAGGAGACCTGGTATTAAACCTAACACCCGATAAATACCATACTCCGGTTGTAAACTCGGTTGTTCCTTTAATGAAAAAAGGTTCATGCCTTTCTTATTCACACGGTTTTAATATTGTTGAAGAAGGAATGAAAATCAGGGAAGACATTACAGTAATTATGGTTGCTCCAAAATCACCAGGTTCAGAAGTAAGAGCCGAATATTTGCGTGGTTTTGGCGTTCCAACGCTTATTGCTATTCACCGTGAAAACGATCCTAATGGCGATGGATTGGAAATTGCTAAAGCATATTGTGCCGGAACAGGTGGCCATAAAGCAGGTGTATTACATTCGTCGTTTGTTGCCGAGGTTAAATCCGACCTGATGGGTGAACAAACTATTCTTTGTGGAGTGTTACAAACTGGTTCAATCCTTTGTTTCGATAAAATGATTGAAAAAGGAATTGACCCGGGTTATGCTTCAAAATTAATTCAGTATGGTTGGGAAGTTACTACCGAAGCACTCAAATTAGGTGGTATAACAAACATGATGGACAGGCTTTCAAACCCCGCAAAAATTAAAACTTTCAAACTGGCTGAAGAATTAAAAACTATAATGCGTCCATTGTTCGAACACCATATGGATGATATTATGTCGGGTAAATTTTCATCAACAATGATGGAAGATTGGGCTGATGGCGATAAAAACCTTTTACAATGGCGTGCTGCTACCGGTGAAACAGCTTTTGAAAAAACTCCTGCCGATGATATAAAAATTAGTGAACAAGAATATTTTGATAATGGTGTTCTTATGGTTGCCTTTGTAAAAGCCGGAGTAGAATTAGCTTTTGATGTAATGACTGAAACCGGAATCAAAGAAGAATCGGCTTATTACGAATCTCTTCATGAAACACCATTAATTGCCAATACAATTGCACGCAAAAAACTGTTCGAAATGAACCGTGTAATTTCCGATACTGCTGAATATGGTTGTTACCTGTTCGACCATGCCTGTAAACCATTGCTGGCTGATTTTATGAGTAAAATTGATGCCAATGTAATTGGCAATCCATTTGGCGAAGGAAAAGGTAATGGTGTTGATAACAATGAATTAATTGCAATCAACGAATTGATCCGTTTCCATCCGGTAGAACTTATTGGCGAAGAATTGCGTGAGGCAATGGATTCGATGAAAGCGATTATTTAGGCCTCTTTATTCATCGGATGACTTTGAGTCATCCGATGAATAATTATAAAAATAACCCAAATCAAAAATGCCATTCATTCCTGAAGAAGTGAAACGAATATCAGGAATCTCACGTAAAAAAATTCCCGCTTTCGCGAGAATGAAAAAACAACCTAATATAACAACCATTAAACCAAGCAATTGAAACTAACAAATTATATTCATTTAATAAAATACCCATTTGTTATCCCAATAGCTCCCGATAAAAAAATTGAACGTTTTGTAAATATTTTTGCAATTATTGCAGAAAAAATCCACCTCATCGATACCGGTGTAGCAGACTCATTCTCAATAATCGAAAAATATTTAATGGAACAAGGACGCAATATCAAGGAGGTAGATTCAATTTTATTAACCCACTCCCACCCCGACCATATTGGTTCAGCCAGACAAATTCAAAAAGTTTCAGGTTGTACTGTTTTTGCCCATTCTGCAGAAAAAAAATGGATAGAAAATACAGAACTTCAATTTTCACAACGCCCGGTACCCGGATTTTTTAAACTGGTTGGCGGATCCGTTCAGGTTGATTACGAAATAACCAATAACAAAATAATTGAGCTTGAACAGGGATTAAATTTAAAATGCATTTATACTCCTGGCCACTCAGCAGGTTCGGTTTGTTTTTATTCTGAAAAAGATAAAATTCTTTTTTCCGGTGATGCAATTTTGCTTCCGGGAGAAATTCCGATTTTTGAAAATTTGGATGATTATACGAATTCTCTTGAAAAAATCAGAAACCTGAAACCAAAACTAATTCTTTCGGCATGGGATGAACCCCGTCAGGTTAATGAGATTGACTTACTTCTTAAAAAGAGTGAAAATTATATTTTAAATATTCAGAACGTTTCAAAAATGATTGCTGAAGATTTTGAAGATACAAATTCGATGGAATTCTATAAAGCTATAATTCAAAAGCTGGGATTACCTGAGATACTTGTAAATCAGCTGTTGCTGAAATCTTTTCAAGCTTGTTTGTAAAACTATTTAAAAAAGAAATATACATTCCTTTCGAACCATCGACCCAACCGTGGAATTTGGTTCTTCTGCCCCATTGGCCCATGTTCCTCCGCCGTATGAAATTTGGTTCCAATTGGCATAATTCCATCAAGGAATGAAATATCACCTATAGGGAAATCAACATGAGTAGTACGTGGATCAAATCCTTTTTCAGTTGCCTCTGAGGGAGTAAAAATACGCAAGTACACATCCTCTGATTCAAAAACCATGGTAATAGGCTGTTCCTGGGTTTGAAGTACCGACCAATAAACATTGGAATGAAAACCTTTGAATTCGGGATAATCCCAGGTTAATCCTGTAATAGCATCATTATAATCTTTTTGCCATACATTAAAATCAACTCCTTTCAAACGATTTTTCCATACCCTGTATGGTCCTTTTCCAAGCCACTTCATTCCGGTAACTTTTTCTTCAGGATAATCAAACGACACTCCAATATATTCCAGTTCAGTATGACCTCTAAACTGAAATGCATAATTTAATCTTAACCATCCATCAGGAGTCATCCGCCAAATGATTTTTTTCAAATTTCCATCAAACTGAAATTCAGCTACCCAGTCATTACCATCAGCAAAAAGCCTCGAACTTTTTAAAGAGGCACTGCCGCTAACCATTACCGGACCGTTACTCAACGAAACCTGTTCACCATTGCTTTTTACACTTTGAAGCGTACCATTTTGTTTGTTTATCGATACAACAACTCCGCTAGCTTCAAGGGTATAGTTATCTTCATTTTCAACTCCACTTGATTTTCCATCGTTTTGTATAATAAACCCCAGAACTGTTTCTTTTGGCTCAGTAATCATCCATGACCATGTATAAATATTTTTTTCATTATGATCGGTTGCAGTCAATCTCAATCCATCATAATCACGCCAACCATCAGGGAGGCCAAGCGATAATTTACCCTTAAAGCCAGGCTCAACATCAGGCGATTCAATTTTTTGCTGAATTCTCGATTTATATCCAATATCATCAGCCCATGGTTTTGGATAATTAATCAGTTCCCATGAAAATTTCACATCTGTTAAATTTGTATGGTAATACCTGTTTTCAACTTCCATTTCACCCGTAAATGATAAGGGGAATTTATTTTTATTACTTAAGGGAATAAATACCGGCGACCAGATCTCCTTAATCGTAAAATAACTAGCCTCTTTTTCTCTATACGGTCCAACAATCCCATCGGGTGCACTATTCCCAGCCACATCAATTGCACCGTTCCTATCGTCCCTAATAATTCCTTCATCGGCAAAAGCCCATAAAAATCCACCAGCAGTCAAAGGATTTTGCAACATTAAATTCCAATGATCTTCGAGGCCAGCACCATTGCCACCATCGTAAAGGCCGTGAAGAAATTCAGTTGGCATTATCAGATCATTGCCATGAAGAAAAGTTTCGGTACAACAATCATATATTTCGTAATGGGCAGTATTAATTCCATTAAAATTTTCCCATGGATGAATAACAACTCTTTGCTGTGGATCATACAAATTAAAGTCATCATCCAAATCACGGTTCCATCCTCCTTCATTTCCATTTGCCCACAAAATTATGGAAGGATGGTTGACATCTCTGTTTACCAGTTCCGACACCAATTTTTCACCAACTTGTGTGTCGTATTTATTTTGCCAACCAGTTAGCTCATCCATAACATACAAACCCAAAGAATCGGTCATTTCAAGAAAATGTTTTTCGGGAGGATAATGAGACATCCGTACTGCATTCATGTTCATATCTTTCATGAGCAGCACATCCTCAATACTTAACTGCTTACTTGTAGTACGGCCTGAAGTTGGCCAAAAAGCATGACGGTTTGAACCTTTTAATACTACTTTATTTCCATTAACATAAATCCCATCATTTTTACGGACTTCCACAGTCCTGAAACCAAATTTATCAGATACACGGTGAATTTCTTTTCCCTGATTTGATAATTTAAGTTCGAGAGTATATAAATAAGGCCATTCAGCCGTCCATGGTTTAATGCCTTGAATTTGCGACTTTAAGACTAATTTCTCGTTATTTTCTGTGGTTTTTATAGAGAAAGAATTTCCAACCTGTTGCCCTTCAGGATCAATAATTCGGGCTTCTACAACTGACCCATCTGGAATATTCTCACAAAAAACATCAACTGAAATTTCACCATTGTGTTTCGCATTTATCGCAAATCTTTCAATATGCTGCTTTGGAAACGATTCGAGCCAAACAGGCCGGTGAATACCGCTAAACATCCAAAAATCGGCACGCCGTTCGGCAAGGTTTATTGATCTGTTGGCAGAAAATCTTTTTACTTTAACTTCCAACAAGTTATCATTTCCATATTTTAAAAGCTTTGAAATATCATACCTGAATTCATAAAATCCTCCCTGATGGATAGACCCTGCCAGAATCCCGTTAATTTTAACTTCAGTATCGGTCATTGATCCTTCGAAAACAATATTAATCTTTCTTCCTTTCCAATCTTTCGGAACTGAAAAGGAAAATTTATAATATCCAAGTGAATCAGGCACATGACCTTCTGCCCAGTCGGAATAGTAATTGTAAGTCCCAAATCCCTGCATTTCCCAATTAGATGGCACAGGTATTTTATCCCACACATTGCTTTTCCGGCCACCAGAAACCATAAAATCCCATAAAATGGTATGATCCTTATCTGTGCCGCTGAGGTACATTTTTTCGGTATTTTGAGCATAAAGAATGGGAGAAACTAAAATACTTATCAGAATAAAAATTACTATTTTCATCTATTTAAATTTTTAATTTATATTGGTAATAGATGGAACTCCCATAATTTAATATGCTTGTTTGTGGAACATATTGCATGGTCGTTTCATATTATTATGGTTTAATCTGGTTTTGGTTTTGTACTCCAAATATAAAAAGGACAACTCAAAAAACTATTAAGTTGCCCTTCTCTTTTTTTAAAATTTGTTATTTACATAAAAGATATTTTTCCCATTAACCTGTTTTAAATTGGTATACAATTGTTTCACTCCTAAAATTATTATTTGTTTCAGGTTGAGCTACTATCTTCCAGTAATATATAGTTTGTGGTTCCAAATTGTTAATTGTTTTTGAAAATGAAATTGTATCAGAAGTTTGAATCTCATCCTTTTCACATTGCGAACCGGTAAATAATACAAAGGTCAAAAGAAAAAGTAATAAATGTCTTTTCCTGATATTCAATAATATTAAAATTAAAAACGCCGGAACGGCAACCATTTTCACATATTCATCATTTCCTTGTTTATTATATACATAAGCAGTTTGGTATTCCGAAAAATCCCATGAAGTTGAATACCTGACTTCATAAGAATTTTCGGGCTTTCCCTCCCATTTAAAATCAACCGATGAAGGCTTTAACGTAATCCTGTTTGCTGGAGCAATCAATTCTAACTTTGAGAATAATTCCGGAATTTGATACGAACTTTGCCCTTTTCCTAACTCCTTTTTCAAATCAATTACTATAAATTCTTCATAATTATGATAATAGAAAAGATAAATTAATTGATTCTTCAGATCATAAATAGTAGAATATTGAGTTGGGTAATTTCCATCCTGATGGGTAGAAGCTAAAACTTCTCCTATAAAATATGGATTCAAATTCGTATCCGTTTCCAACAATTCGCAAGTCTTATCGAAGCGCCAGCACGGATACCCTCCCAATTCAGGATTTGATTGGTAAAAGTTAGTGAGTACCTGATAATCCTTTTCTTTATCAAGGATATTATCTCCTTCAACAATCATTGAGTTTCCGGTGGAATCGCCAACCAGATACTGTGCCTTATACTGATCATCGATAAAAAAGTTAGCAAAAATAGTTTTTGCATCCTCAATGCTTGAACATTCCTCAATTACCTTTTGCATAATAGGAAAATTAAGTTTGGTTTTATGAGCTTCTGAATAAGGCATATCAAGATGCAGATTTGATGTCCCATCCCAGAATAATCCATGGTCATTCATCCCTCCTTGCGGGAAGCCACTTGCCCAGCCAAATTTTACCCAACCATACTTTCCGCTTGTAGGTGGATAAAAAAACATCATGGTTGACGGATCTTTCCAGTCTTCATTATTACCTGCGAACACCACTCCATTTTTTTCGATATAAAAAATAGTACATGAATCAAGTTGTTGTGGAAACAAGAGAAATATTAGTATTATAAATAGTTTGATTAATGTTTTCATGGCTTTAACATTTACAATAATCTATACTACTTTCTCTTTCCAACCAACTATTGCCGCCGGTAAAATATGAGCCAGATATAAAAGGCACGCGGCAATCAAAACATTTATGGGTTCCTTGTTAACTACAGCAAACCCATAAATAATAAGCAAACTAAATATTACAAAAACACTATACGAATATTTCAATGCATTCAGCAAAACCTGCATTTGCCTTTCGTCAAGTGTGTTTGTTTTATGTACCATTTTCCACAATCCGGTTTGAATAAAAACCTTTATAAAAGAAATTATCGTTAAAACGGCTGCCAGTGTACCACCGATAAAAAACACCGGCGGTTTTTCAAGTGACCTGCCGAGGTAAAAAAAGAATACAATCAATAAGATTGAAACAAAATTTATTGTTATCCATGTTTGACGTGCTGATTTTGATAATTGTTTTTGCATTTTACTGTCCTCCTGATTTTTGTTTTAATTCTCTTATTTCTTCTGAAAGTGATTTCAAGGGTTGCGAAGAAAAGATCATCTCAATTGGCAAGCTAAAATATTCGCTGATTTTAAATGCCAGGTCAAGGCTGGGATTATACTCTTCCCTTTCCAAATAACCAATAGTTTGGAAATTTACACCAATAATATCTGCTAACTCCTGACGTGAAATATTGCCTTCTTTCCGCAAAACCGAAATCCGGTTATATAGTTTTCTTGATTTCATACAATATATTATTTTTATTTTTATGTTGTAAATATACAACTTTTTATTATAAAAACAATATTTGTTATAAAATGATTTAAAATTAAGTTTAAGTGCAATATTACTGTTGGTGAAGTTAGTGAAGCTGTAATCCGGATTAATTGTGTTTACGATCCCAGCGAAGGGCAAGGCAATTTTCCACCGATTGTTAGAAATGTTTTTATTTCAAATATTACTTCCGAAAAAGCAAGGTATGCATTTTATCTTCAAGGGCTCAATAATTCCAATTCTGTAGAAAATATTTATATCGATAATTGTTCCTTTTCAGGAGTGGAGAGGGATAACAGAATTGAGAATGTCAAAAATCTGAAATTAACAGAAGTCAAAGTAAACGGGAAACTGGTAGTTTCTGAATAAAAAATTTATCTGGCATTGTTTTGTTTAGCCAATAAAAAAGAATTACGTAATTTTACCTTAATCAATCTGATATTATATTAAATCATATTTTATGAAGCCATTATTTATTTTTCTTATAGGAGTTTTTATTGGAATAACAGCATGTAATCAACAGGATAACTCTATCAGGGTTAATGTAAAAAATCCTTTAAATATCGAATGTAATGATATTGTTATAGAAATTACTGATTCAAAAATACTTGATCAGATTTTAATGTTGAATAATTTTACCGTTACTGATAAACAACAGGCACTACCGTTTCATGTCATTAATAACAACGGATCCATAAAAAAATTACTTGTTTTGTGTAGTTTTTCTGAAGGAGAATCAAAAGATTTGCTTATCAATAAAACAGAGTTTCCAGTAAACTTTAAATCACGAACTCAAGCCGAAATATCTGTTAAAGAAGGAGGCGTATGGGTTTGGGTTACCAAAAGTAATGGTAACGAACAATTCGAATATCAGGGAGGCACCTGGAAAAACGTAACTGAGTTTGAAGTTCCTGAACAACACACCGACCATTCATTTGATATCCGTTATGAAGGGCCAGGTTGGGAATCGGATAAAATTGGTTACCGGTTTTACCTTGATTGGCGTAATGCAGTTGATATTTTTGGAAAAAAGGTGGATACCATGGTTCTTCAAAATGTGGGCCTTGATGGATTTGATTCATACCACGAAATGAGCGATTGGGGTGTTGATGTGCTTAAAGTCGGAAACTCGCTTGGGTTAGGTTCAATAGGGCATTGGGAAAATAACAAAGCCCTCAGAGTGGAAACAACAGAAAAACTTTTTTCTGCAGTTGATTACAGCGGAGTACTTGAATCAAAAATCACAACAACTTATACCAATTAGACTTTGTAATGCCGCATATAATTAG
>JABMQB010000515.1 GCA_013203525.1 Mariniphaga sp. | reverse complement strand
TATGACTATTCTAGGTGTCCGTTTTTTTGTTGCAAGATCAAAGATATCTTGTATACAATAGGCATCTCATATTCTTCTGTTCAAAGTCACCTAAATAATGCAAATTATATATTGCAATTATTTGTAAGTGCATATTCCCATAAAACAATACTTAATCAGATATAGGAGTAATTTTTGGCTGCATTGGATATTGTTATTGTAAACTGGAATTCAGGAGAATTCCTTAATAATTGTCTCACTTCAATCGAAAAATCAAACCTCAAAGATTTGTTGATAAATATTATTGTAGTAGATAATGAATCCGGTGATGATTCACTGAATAGAATTACTTCAACCGTTAAATATCGTTTAATAAAAAATAATGAAAATATAGGATTTGCTAAAGCATGTAATGTTGGATTGCTGCAATCAAGAAGTAAATATATTTTATTTCTAAATCCAGATACTGAAGTTAGGGAAAATACTTTTCAAAAAGCCATTACTACGATGGAAAACAATAATAAGATATCTGTTTTAGGTGTCAAGCACATTGATGAAAATGGTAATATTGCTCCAAGTTGTTCGAGGTTTCCTAAATTAAGGTACTATTTCTATGACATGATTGGTTTGTCTAAACTTTATCCGCAAATATTTCACCATGCTACCCTTATGTTAGATATGGATTATTCAAAATCAGCTTTTGTGAATGAGGTTATGGGCGCATTCTTTTTTTGTCGGAAAAGTGTTTTAGATAGAGTCGGAGGTTTTGATGAAAGATTTTTTGTATATTATGAAGAGTTAGATCTGTCTTATAGAATTATAAAAAACGGTGGGAAGATATTTTATGATGCCGATAATGAAATATATCATAAAGGCAATGGAACATCCGATCAAGTAAAAGCAAAAAGGCTATTTTATTCATTAAGAAGTCGAATAAAATATTCATTTAAAAATGATAATAAAGTGAATACAATTATATTGTTTTTGCTTACAATGTTTTTTGAACCATTTTCCAGGTTATTATATTTGATTCTAAAAGGTAGATTTTCTGAAATTAAGGATCTTGTCAATGGATATTCTTTTTTGTACCAATATTATATTTTAAGAATAAATAATAATGGCATATTTATAACCGAGTAAAATGAATATAAAGAAGCATTTTTATTTTTTTTCAATGAATGACTTTTCACTTATAAGTGGTGGCCCGATTCGAATGATAGGTATTATAGAAGCTTTAGCAAGCAAAGGTCATGATGTAACATTGATTTCTAATACAAAAGAAAAAAATAGATTTCCACAAACTGTAAAGCACATTTTTATTAATAAGAATTTGAGTAAAAATGAACGAAGAATTATTCAATTTATACTTGCTATTCTACCATTTATTTTTGTCAAAATGTTGTTAAATAGATTATGTAATCATTTTGACCAGATTTTTACTGAGAATTTATTGTCCAATAAGGAAATTATTTTTTTTGAATATTTTGATAATGCAATAGGTTACTTATTTAAAAAGTGTGGTTTAATAGATAGCTGTATTAACGACACTCATGGGATTGCACCATTAGAATTCTGGTATAAGAAACAAACAACTGTGATTGGTACGTTTATTAAGCACACTAAATTTATAATAAGCAAATTATTAGACTATAAAGTGTATAAATTAGTTGATGGATTAATTGTAATAACTCAATCATTAAAAAATTATTTGGTTAGTGAGTACCCATTTCTAGAGAAAAAACGGATATATATTGTTGCAGACGGAATCTCGAAATCGTTGTCTGAGCAAAAAATCGACTATAGTTTAATAGCTACATTGAAAAAAAAATATAATATAGATAATAAAACAAAAGTCGTTTTATTCGTGGGTTCTTTTAAAAATTTTGGTGGAGTGCCTGACCTTGTTAAAGCTTTTATCAAAATACATGATATATATCATGATTTGAAATTATTATTAATCGGGGGCGGTGAAGATTATGATTATGTTAAAAAATTAATTGAAAATAATAGTATTGCTGATAAAATTATTCTGTTGGGGACTACAAAGTATGATAAGTTAAAAAGTTATCAAATGCTATCAGATATAATAGTATGTCCCGATATAAAACACCCTTTTACAGATATGATTATTCATACTAAATATTTTGAGTCACTTTATAGTGGTAAAGTAGTAATAAATGGGAATTTTACTGCCGTAAGAGCAATAAATGACAATGAACAACTGTCATTATTGTTTGAGCCTTCAGATGTATCTGATTTAGCATCCAAATTGATATATGCGCTTGATAATTTGGATGTATTATCAGACAAATATAAAAATAATACAGAAATGATAAGCAAATTATACGGTTATGATTCTTTTGTTAATGAATTGCTATGATATTATTAATATTTTGCTGAATCAGTGGCGGTTAATGTGTTTGCCACTTACATCGGTCACCACCCTACTTTGAAACCTTAGCGGATATAAAAATTAAATCAAGCAAGTTGAATGGAACAGGGTGTCCATGGCGTTTCTGATTGTGCAAAGAGCGCACAATGAATGCAATATTTTAAAGTGAAATGGAATAAGTAAATGCTCTCAATTGGAAAGCAAATAGAGAAGGGTTTTCTAGTCTGTCCAAGATCAAAAAATCCATTATTTTTATCTGAAGACGGCAAATATCTACACACAGCCGATCAATCAAGCCAATACACAAGGATAAATGGATGTCCAATAATATTGCCTGGTAATAGCCAAATTGAGGAAATTGTTGATAGAAAAGATATGCCAGAAAACCCCAATAATATTAAAAGGACACTTAAAGTATTTAAAAAATACTTATTTACCAATTTTCAAACTCGTACAAGTAAACAGGCATTCGCTCGGTTTGATGATTATTCGGATGACGCGCTCTTGCTGGTAATAGGTGGTGGGCCAATAAGGCACCACAAAAACATGATAAATCTGAATATTCAATTGATTAAAAATGTGGATATTGTAGCAGATGCATATAATCTTCCCTATAACGACAATTGTGTGGATGCAATATTCATTGACGCGGTTTTAGAGCATTTGCATAATCCAATGGTGGCAATTATGGAAATGCGAAGGGTTCTTAAAAAGGGTGGTAGAATACTTTCAATGACACCCTTCCTGCAATTTTATCACGCCGATCCAAACCACTATCAAAATTTAACCCTTGCGGGTCATGAACACTATTACAAATCCTGCGGGTTTAAAATAGTTGAAAGTGGAGTGTGTGTAGGACCTACTTACGCGCTGATCATGCTTAACATGAAATATCTATCATTGATTTTCCCTCGATTTTTAAATATTATAATTCCAGTTATATACGGCCTAATCACCATGATTATTTTTAAGCCGATGGATCTTGTACTAAATAAGAAAGAATGGGCTCATACACTGTGCTCAACGACATTTGTTTTAGTGGAGAAACAATAACTTGTCCTGACATGCAATCACTTGATCCATACCGGAAATGGTCTCAATCGATGAACGCTGGTTTACGTTAAGGATGTTGGAAGTGTTGCTGCGCTGGCTGTTCCTCATATGGACTCAGAAGTGGACCCCAAAAACTGGACAGGTGCTTAGTGTAAATTCTGCCTGAACCTGTAATAAAAAGGAAAAGCAGAACAT
>JABMQB010000514.1 GCA_013203525.1 Mariniphaga sp. | reverse complement strand
GTAAAGTTTATTGCAGAAGAAATTTCAAGAATTTCAAATATTGTTTCAAGTAGTGTATTATTTAAATCAAATAGAAATTTCCATTTTTTTTTATAAAACGATAAAAAATCATCTTGATAATATTCAAAAAAAGGGGAAGAATTATAGGCTGAAAAAATAGTCCGCCAATGATTTTGTTGCCAAGCTACATTATTGTAAATGCGTATATCGCGGATAGGTTTTTTTTTGCTCCTTCCTTTTTCAACAGGAATTACCAAATCAATTGGGCCATTTGCACCTAAAATAATACACCGGCTTCTGTAGGTTTGTTTTATGAAATTTTCGTGTTTTTCGATATAAAAATCAGGTGCAGCAATCAGTTCCGAAAAATATTCGATGGGTGGTAAATATGCAGTACTTAGAATTACAGGAGAATTATCCATCATTAGTCTTTGAAAAAAGAGTTGTTATCGTCATCATCCAATTCCATACCTTCATAATCATCATCGCTCGATTCCGGGATAGTTTGAAATGTATCATTTTTCTGGATCGATTCAGTTTTCTTTAACAATTGACTTTTTTCTTTTTTGAGTTTCCAGATTTTTGGTAAAAGGTATATTGTAGATAACAGATATCCTGAAACAATACATACCAGTAAAACCAAAACCAACGGAGCATCAGTTATTTCCCAAAAGAAAACAGTGATTGAAATTCCAATAGAATTTTGTAAAGTGAAAATAACCAACAAAATGGCTAAAATCAAAAGTATTATAATAATTACCTGCATAATTGAAATTAGAAATACAAAAATAGGATAATGAAAATCATTATCCTAAAAACGAATTAAGGTATTTAATATTTTAATGAACCGATGTCATTAGCCTTTTCCATCTGATATTCGATGGGAATCCTTTGTCCTCATCAAGCGATAACCAGATAAAAAGAGCTTTTCCAACCACATGGTCTTCAGGCAAGAAACCCCAGTATCTGGAGTCAGCTGAATTATGTCGGTTGTCACCCATCATCCAGTAGTAATCCATTTTGAAAGTATAAGATGAAGCAACTTTTCCGTTAATTATTATTGAAGTTCCATTTATTTCCAGGTCATTTCCTTCATAAATATCAATAATGCGTTTGTAAAGTGGAAGGTTGTTCATTGTGAGATTTATAGTTTCACCTCTTACCGGGATTTTTACCGGTCCAAAATTATCTCCATTCCATTGATATCTTTCATCAGAAGGGAAAATGTTTTTATCCCAGTTTCCTGAATCTTCTATCAATTTTTTAACAGAAATTACATTCGAAAATGTTTTTAATTTAACAGCGTTTTCTTCTGTTAAAGGAATCATATAACGATTTCCTGATTGGTGACGGTCGGCAAGTGAAATGTTAAGCCTTTCCATGGCTTTTGGGTTTATTGATGTTCCATTGGTTTCTACCACATAATTGTATTGCATCCCCTCAAAAACAGATTGTTTTTTTCCGTTTATAAACAATTCGCTGTTTTTAATTTCAACTATGTCGCCAGGAATACCCACGCATCGTTTAATATAATTTTCGCGCTTGTCGGCAGGATGGACAATAATATCTCCAAAGTTTTTTTTATCGGACCAAACCATGCTACGCCCATAATTCCTTACTAACAGGTGATAACTCTGTGTAGACATTTTCGTTGCTACTGTATCGCCTTCGGGAAAGTGGTAAACCACAATGTCATTGTTTTTAATTTTTGACAATCCGGCTATTCGATTGTATGGCCTTTTAACCCATTCGACATACGATTTTGTGTGATCGGTTAATGGTAATTTGTTATGTACAAAGGGAAATGATAGTGGTGTGTATGGTGTTTTAGGGCCATAGGATGTTTTGCTTACAAAAAGGTAATCGCCGACTAACATCGATTTTTCCATTGACGGGGTAGGAATGGTATACGATTCGATAAAAAACATTCGGATAAAAGTTGCTGCAATTACAGCAAATACGATTGCATCAACCCACTCAACTATTTTTGTTTGTTTACCTCCGGGTGGATTTTTCTTTTTCCAGAATGACCAATTTACTTTTTGAGAAATATAAATGTCAAAAATAATTGTTAATCCTAATAACCACCAAAAGTTACCAAGCCAGATTACCCAAAGGGTATATATTAATCCAACTGAAATAAATTTGAACCACCTGTTTGAAAGAAATTGTTTCATTGTATAAATGAAATTTGTGTAAATATTAACTTAGTCTAACTCAAAAGATTAAATGTATAACTCGAATTGTAAATGCGGAATTTTTTTCGGCCAAAGGGTTGAGCGTTTGGTTAAACTATTTGAATTAATATATAATGGATTAATTCATACAATTGACCCTTGTTTCTTTATTGCTTTCAAAAAGGCAAAAAAAAGGGTAATGAAAGCATTACCCTTAAATTGAATTATTTCAATATTTTAATGTACCGATGTTAAAAGTCTTTTCCATCTTATATTTGCCAAAAATCCTTTGTCTTTATCAAGCGAGAGCCATATAAAAAGCGCTTTTCCAACAACGTGGTCTTCAGGAATAAAACCCCAATATCTTGAGTCTGCTGAGTTATGGCGGTTATCTCCCATCATCCAGTAATAATCCATTTTAAAAGTATATGATGATGCTACCTCGCCATTTATGGTAATTATATTTCCATTAACTTCCAGGTCATTATCTTCATACACATCAATAATCCTGAAATAAAGTGGAAGGTTATCGGTTGTGAGGTTTATTGTTTCACCTTTTGCCGGAACCGTTATAGGACCATAATTATCTACGTTCCATTGATATCTTTCATCAGAAGGAAAAATATTTTTATCCCAATTCACCTGGTCTTCCAATGTTTTTTCAACTGAAATCACATTTGCAAATGCTTTTAATTTAACTGCATTTTCATCGGTTAAGGGGAATATATATTGTTCGCTTGAATAGCTGGTGCGGTCGTCTTCAGCAATATTTAATCGCTCAAGAGCTTTTGGATTTATTGATGTTCCGTTAGTCCTGACAATGTATTCGAACTGCATCCCTTCGAAATGTTGCTGTGTTTTGCCATTTACAAATAATTGCCCCTGCCTTACTTCCAATTCATCGCCGGGTATACCAACACAACGTTTAATATAATTCTCGCGTTTATCAACCGGATGGACTATAATATCGCCAAAATTTCTGGTATCGGACCAAACCCTTTCGCGGCCATAAGCTCGTATTAATTGGTAATAACTTTGGGTGGGTAAGTTAGTTGCCACCGTATCACCTTCCGGAAAATGAAAAACTACAACATCATTATTTTTTATTTCCGATAAACCTGCAATACGCCTGTATGGGCTTTTAATCCATTCAACATACGATTTTGAATGATCGGTAAGAGGTAATTTATTGTGTACAAACGGAAATGATAAGGGTGTATTCGGAATTTTTGGGCCATATGCTGTTTTACTCACAAAAAGGTAATCACCAACAAGCATCGATTTTTCCATCGATGAAGTTGGGATGGTATAAGCCTCAATAAAAAACATACGGATAAACGATGCTGCAATTACTGCAAAAATGATAGCATCAACCCACTCAACTACTTTTGTTTGTTTGCCCCCGGGCGGATCTTTCTTTTTCCAGAAAGCCCAGTGTACTTTTTGCGAAATATAAATGTCGAAAATAATAGCTAATCCTAAAAACCACCAGTAGTTTCCCAGCCAGATCACCCAAAGGGCGTATAATGTGCCGACTGTAATAAATTTGAACCACTTGTTTGATAAAATTTGTTTCATATCTGATTGTGAAGTTTTATATTTTTAATAAATCTTTCATCGTCAGGATTCCGGAATGATCCTGGCAATATTCAGCTGCCAAAACAGTTCCAAAGGCAAGTCCTTTGCGAGTTTTTGCGCTATGTGTAATTTCTATATAATCTATTTCCGATTCGTATTTTATTGAATGAGTTCCCGGGACATCACCTATTCGTTCTGAGATAATTTCAATTTGTCCATCCGATTTTTCAGCTTTATTTACCCAGTTTTTTTTACCCGGAACTGAAGTGATAATATCTTCAGCCAGGCTTATTGCTGTACCGCTTGGTGCATCCAGTTTCTGGGTGTGGTGAACCTCTTTTATTGCCACATTATAGTCGGCTTCTGACGCCATTAATGAAGCCAGTTTTTTATTCAACTCAAAAAACAGGTTTACACCAATAGAGAAATTGCTGGCATAAAAAAAGGTTCCGTTTGCTTTCCTGAATTTTTCATAAACCATGTCTTTTTGATCCAGCCATCCTGTTGTGCCACTAACAACCGGAATACCAGCTTCAAGGCATTTTAAATAGTTGGCCGCTGCCGATTCTGGCCTGGTAAATTCAATGGCAACATCACATTTTTTCAGGTTTTCAATTGTTAAGTCATCCGGGTTATTAATATCAATGGTTAAAGCAATTTCGTGACCGCGTTTAGTTGCGATTTTCTCAATCTCCTTACCCATCTTACCGTATCCAATTAAAGCTAATTTCATAGGTGTTTAAAATCAAAGCACAAAGATATAATAATCGATTAAATGTATGACACGAAATTATTTTGTTAAATTTTTTTCGGCCAATTCACTATGATATCAGACAAACCTTATAAATCATAGTTAATTAAAAGCGCAATAAGAATTTTTAAAAAGTTTTTGAAGGAACAATGTGTTTTGTATTTTCGGGCGAATTCTTTTTAAAAGAAAATGAGCAAAATTAAATTGATAGCGACTGACCTTGATGGGACTTTTCTTAAAAATGATAAATCAATATCAAAGCAAAACCTTGATGCACTGAATGTACTTGGCAATAGTGGGATTATTAAGATTGCTGCTACGGGTAGAAACCTTAGGAAAGTGATGGATGTAATCCCTCAAAAGATTCCGTTTGATTATGTGATTTTTTCTTCGGGAGCGGGTGTTGTTAACTGGAAAAGCCAGAAGTTGTTGTTAAAAGAAAATTTGAAACCACAAATGTCTGGAGAAATTGCACGTTTTCTGGTTAAAAAGAAACTTAATTTTAATGCATTTCTTGCTGTACCTAATAATCATCATTTATGGTATCACAGAGGCGGAGAACCTTGCGAAGAGTTTGAACGTTATTTCAATTTTAATAAAAAGTTTGCATGTCCTTTTTCAGAGAAAGGTATTTTAGAAAAAAGCTTAAGTCAGTTTATAGTCATCCTCCCCAATAATCCTGAAAAGTTTTACTTGTTGAAGAAAGAAATTGAATCAATGTTTCCTGAAGCGGGTGTTATCCGTTCAACTTCTCCGCTGGGCACAGGATTTATCTGGTTAGAAATTTTTAACCGGAATGTTTCGAAGGGGAATGCTTTATCATTTATTTGTAATAAGCTTTCCATTTTACAGGATGAAACCGCAAGTATTGGAAACGATTATAACGATATAGGCCTGCTTGAATATTCTAATCTATCTTATATTGTTAAGAATGCTCCCAATGATTTAAGGGAAAAGTATAGTGCCGCACCTTCAAATGAAGAAAATGGATTTTCGGTTGTTGTAAATCAACTTCTAAAATATTGAGAGGTTTGAATCCTGATTTATCGTCTGATTTTCTTTACTTTTGTTAAGTATTAAAAAACAAAAATGAATTATCAAAGGCTTTTATTATTTGCTCTTCGCTTTATTGTTTATGCATTGCTTATGGCGGGGCTATATTACATATTTTACTATGATGCCACGCATAATTCGGGTGAGGTAAAAATTACTGAAAACTCGCTTACCGAAATTTTCCAAGAGATTTTTGTGTTTCTTGTGGCAGTCGGATTTTTTATTGCCGGGAGAAAATCGAAGGAATTAGCTCCAATCCTAAATTTGCTGTCATTGCTATTCCTTATGTCGTTTATAAGGGAGTTTAATAACCATATTGATTTCTGGTTTTATATTGTACTTCCATTCCTTGGATTGTTTGTTTTTCTTTTAGTCAGGAATTTTAAAAAACCCCTGATTGCTTTTCAGGAATTTATAGAATTAAAATCTTCCGGTTCATTTTTTATTGGTTTTTTAGTAACATACCTTTTTAGCCGTTTGTTTGGTAAAACTTCTTTCTGGATGGAATTAATGGGCGATGCCTACCACCGTACTGCAAAAAACATGGCTGAGGAAGGAATTGAATTGTTAGGTTATACAATTATTCTGATTTCAGTTGTTGAATTATTGGTAATAGTATTTAAGAAGAAACCGATAAACATTAGATAGCATCTGGTTGTTGGCTTTTGTCCTGAAATTTCTAACTATTACCATTATACACCTAAAAATTTACTTCTGCTGAACCTTTTTCTTTGAGTAATTTTATATTCTTTGTTACACCGTTACAGGTAATTTTGTAATCTCCATAAAATGCACGTTCCTTAAGCTCACCATTCTGGTTAGCTTTTTTTTCGAGCTGTGTCCACCATTTGTTAAAAACCAGGTCGCGGTAGGCATCAACCTGTAGGCGGGGTGTCCAATCTTCTTTCCACATGGCACAGTGAGGCTGCCAGTGTGAACCGGCCCAGAATCCCCACATTATTACAGCTTCAACATTGGGGTGAGCGAAATAAATAGGCATTAGTTTATTTAATTCATCTACCTGAACCTGTTCATCTTCATAGGCAAAAAGCACTTCGGTAATTTTTATAGGAAGATTAAATTCAGCCAATTGGTCAAGGTTGCGCTGCACTTTTTCAGATGGGGTAGTCATGGTGGTTCGCATTGATAAATGTCCCTGGCAACCAATGCCATCAATGGGTACGCCATTATCCAATAAGTTATTAATTTGTTTTATATAAGGGCCTGAATTAAAACCCATATCAAGGATTCCATAATCGTTTAAATAAAGTTTTGCCTCGGGATTGGTTGCTTTAACAATCCATGCCATTTCATTGATTACTCCAAATCCTAAACGCCGACGGAAAAAATCGCCATGTAGCATTTCATTATTTAGGTCGAATTCGTTAATACGCCCTTTAAAATGGTTTGTTAAACTAATTCCTCTGTCAACTACAGCTTTTCGTAATTGAGCATTGTTTAATGGAAAAAGCCAGTTATTCATAAATTCATCTTTTGCCCAATAAACACAATGTCCCCGCATGGGTATGTTCCGTTCGTTGCACTGTTCCCAAATGCGGTCGGCAATCGAATAATCAATTTGTCCCTGTACTTTTTCGTTTGAATACCATTTAAGGGCATTTTCATGAACGGCATAATTAAAATTTTGCTCTAAGACTTGTAGGTATTTTTTCCTGTCTTCCTCATTAAATGAACGGGGAGCTGATTCAGCTAACTCGTCGGGAATGGCCGTGCCAAATAAAAACTCATGCCTGGTTTGCTCAATTTTTACTGTTGCTCCCGGTTGAGTATGTATAATTAAATCACCCATCCGAATCTCTTCAATTCGTTTTTCAATTTGTTCTTCCGAAACTTTTTCAGCAGGAGTTAAATCAAAAATTTCATCCTGTGCATTTGTTAAGTTTATAAGTAAACTTGCTAAAAACAGGATAAGGAAGAATTTATTATTTTTCATTTGTATTATATTTTTCCGTTTAATAATAAAATTAGATCCCCTTTTTATATTGGGTACTGGTTGTGGGATAAATATTTTGTTTAAGCTTTTGAGTAGAATCATGATTTCTATTCAAATGATTTTCAAAAAGCTTAATAATATCAGATTTATCCATTTTTAGTTTAGTATTAGATTTTAGATCCCTTAAATCTATAAAAAAACCGGAAAAGAGGTTTGGTATTTCCGTAACAATATCTGTATTCAGGTAATTAATTTCATTATAGATATAATGATAGTTATTTTTTGTTTTTCGAATAAAAAAAGAGCCACCTTTCAAATTGGTGATTGATGTGGATTTATCACACTCCTCAATACATGTATTTTCAATTTTATTCCTTTCACAACCTGTAACTTGAAAAAATAAGCATTGCCTACTAGTCATTAGC